>JAFGGD010000023.1 GCA_016930695.1 Candidatus Eisenbacteria bacterium | reverse complement strand
CTTATCCACGAGTACTTAAACGGATGGTTTCCGAAATTGGGTTTATGGAGCGGACGAGTTGTTTACCTAGACACCCATGCTGGTCGTGGTGAACACGCGCAGGGACAGATAGGATCGCCTGTTGTCGCGCTTGAAACGCTGCTTCGACATCAATTCCGTGATCGGATTCTTGAGCATAGCGAAGTGAAGTTCATGTTCATCGAGCATGATGCGGATAACGTTGATGTATTGAAGCGAAAAGCATCAGCGTTAGGAGATCTCCCGGACCGTGTTTGTGTAACAGTGAGTGCAGAAGACTGTTACACACAAATTGAAGCGATGCTACAGCGACTAGAATATTGCGGTAAGCGCATTGCTCCCGCTTTTGCCTTTGTAGATCCATATGGATTTAATGTCCCTGGCGCGTTACTTTCCCGCCTGTTGAGAGCGGGGCGAGTCGAACTGTTTGTGAATGTGATATGGCGAGAGTTGGATATGGCGATCTCCGGTGAATTGGTGAATCCCGGCAGTAGGATGTCGGAAACACTGGACTTGATCTTTGACGGTGACCGCTGGAGACAAATTGACCCGAGTCGGAACTTCGACGAACGTGCTGATCAAACGATCGACTTACTTAAGGATGTCTATGGTGCTGAGTGGGTGACGTCTGTTAGGATGTTAGGCAAGAATAACGCAACTCGGTATATTCTGGCTCATTTTACAAACCATGATGGTGGCCGTGACTTGATGAAGGAATGTGTTTGGAAGATATGTCCGGAAGGCGGTTTCTATGCAAGAAGATCCGACAATCCGAACCAAACACGGCTTATCGTTCCGGAGCCTGATTTGGCGCCCCTAGGAAGATGGTTGCGATCCAAACTTAAAAATGGACCTCGACGGTGGTCGGAATTGACAGATGCCCTGCGGAGTGAGTTGTGGCTCAATAAGCATCTTTCCTTGGTAGTCCGGGAATTCCGGAAGGACAAGAGAATTGTTGCGACCGCCTACAAAGGCCGATTTTCAAAGAAGGCAGACCCCCTCCTCTCTTTGACGGAGGAATAAATATGGCTGGAATGAGCAAGATCGAGTGGACTGAAGCTACTTGGAATCCTGTTACGGGATGCACAAAAATAAGCTCGGGATGTAAGCACTGTTACGCAGAAACAATGGCGAAGCGTTTGAAAGCAATGGGAAACCCTCGTTATGCAAGAGGTTTCACTCCTGTTCTACACTACGATTTAGTCGAACATCCACTGCACTGGAAAAAGCCTCGCACCATTTTTGTAAATTCCATGAGTGATTTATTCCACGACGATGTTCCAGATTCCTTCATTGGGTCGATATTTAAAACAATGGGTGAAGCAAGCTGGCACCGCTTTCAAATATTAACAAAACGATCGGCTCGGTTGCGCGAAGTGGCGCCAAGTCTTCCTTGGCATTCAAATATCTGGATGGGTGTCTCTGTCGAGGATAGACTTACAAAACACAGAATCGAGGATTTGCGCGCCACTCCTGCACCCATAAAATTCCTATCTCTAGAGCCACTCCTAGAGGATCTTGGGCACCTTGATTTGTCCGGGATCGCATGGATTATCGTTGGAGGAGAATCTGGCCCGGGTGCGCGCCCGATGGACCCTCTGTGGGTTAGAAGAATACGTGATATTTGCTCCCAGTCCGATACGCCCTTCTTCTTCAAGCAATGGGGTGGTGTAGTAAAGAAAAAAACTGGGCGTAACCTCGATGGACGTACTTGGGATGGTATGCCAGACGAAGCCTTGACAATCGCATCAACTTAGGCTTGGTGTTGGCTGGCAATCGATTTAGTTAAAAAAAGAAAAGGCCGCCGGATCGCTCCGGCGGCCTTCATCGTTTCGTGTCCGAGCCGAGCCTACTCAAGAACGTGGATGTTCTTTTTGGCGCAGATGTCTTTCAGCTGCTGCGGCCAGATGGTGACGGTCACCTCGCCCAGATGGGCGGTCCGCAACCAGTACATGTAGGTCCGCGCCTGGCCGATGCCGCCTCCGATGCTGAGCGGGATCTCGTCGTTCAGGATCATCTTGTGGTAGGGCATCTCCAGGAAGTGCTCCTGGCCGGTGATCTTCAGCTGCTTCTTGAGCGTCTCCTTGGTGACACGGATCCCCATGGAGGTCAGCTCGTGGCGCCGCTGGGTGATCGGGTTCCAGACGAGGATGTCGCCGTTCAGGCCGTGCATCTGCTCGCCGTTCTTCACCACCGTCGGGGTGGTCCAGTCGTCGTAATCGGCGGCGCGCATCTCGTGAGGATAGCCGTCCTTCAGGGTGTGGCCGATGCCGTAGATGAAGACCGCCGGAAAGTCCTGAAGGATCGCCGTCTCCCGCTGCTTGCGCGGCAGTTCCGGGTAGCGCTCGAGGATCTCCTCGGCGTGCAGGAAGGTGAGCTTCTCCGGGATCGGCGGCCAGCCCTTCCGCAGTTCGGGGAACTTGTCGTGGACGGCGCTGCCGGACTCATAGAGGACCTTCCAGATCTTGGTCACCACGTCGGTGAGGAAGTCCAGGTTGCGGTCCGCCTCGGTGATCACTCTCTCCCAGTCCCACTGGTCGACGTAGGAGCTATGGTCGTGATCGAGGAAGTAGTCCTTGCGGACGGCGCGCATGTCGGTGTTGATCCCCTCGCCGACCTTGCACTCGAACTGCTTCAGCGCCCAGCGTTTCCACTTGGTGGCCGCCTGGACGACCTGCGCCTCCAGCCGTTTCTCCAGACCGAGGCCGCAGGGGAACTCCACCGGGGTCCGGGAGCCGTCCCGGTCCAGGTAGTCGTTCATCCCGCTGTGCTTGTCCACGATCAGAGGGACCTGCACCATCTGCAGGTTCAGCTCCCGGGACATGCCCTTCTCGATGAGGTCCTTCAGCATGTAGAGGGCCTTCATCCTCTTGCCGGGCGAGAGGACCGGCTTGTAGTCCTTGGGGAGCACCGTCTCCAGCTTCTCGTAGGTGCTGACGCCCGGCCCCGCCAGATCGTCTTTCTTGTCATACGTTTCCGCCATCGGCCTGGTCTCCTATTTCCTTTGAGATTATGGGGTTAACCTGCCTAAAAGAGGCTAACACCCGAACGCGAAAATTGGCAAGGGGAATCGGGGGAGAGGAGGATTGGGGACAGGCTCCTTCCGGGGAACCCGGGTGGAGAATCCCCCCGGATCGCATTACTTTGCTTTATTAGGGACAGTTACGTGTTTCCTCATTGTGTGACGGTTAGGAATGGCGGTCGCGGCGATTGCTCGGCCGCCCGGGCTGCGATAGGATGAACCGGCCGCGCCGGACCGGGCGGGCTGGAGGACGGATATGGGCTGGGATTACAGCGAAAAGACGAAGAAGCTCTTCATGGACGCGGTGAAGGGGGTGCCGGGGACGCACCTCGGCGAGATCGAGGACCCGGACGGTCTCGGGGAGCATGGGTCGATCGCCTGCGGCGACGCGCTCCGCTTCACGTTCCGGGTGGATCGCCACCCGTCCGATCCGACCAAGGACGTGATCGTCGAGGCGCGCTACCTCACTTTCGGTTGCACCTCCGCCATCGCCGCTTCGGAGGCGCTCTGCCGTCTCATCGAGGAGAAGAAGGTCACGCCGATCGAGGCGCTGGCGATCAAGAACCAGGACATCGTCGATTACGTGGACGGTCTCCCGGAGCAGAAGATCCATTGCTCGGTGATGGGCGCCGAGGCGCTCCAGGCGGCGGTCTTCAACTGGGCGCAGAAGCGGGGCGTGGACCTGGGCAAGCTCGGCATCGACATTCTCCCCGAGGAGCAGGACGAGGGGCGGATGGTCTGCAAGTGCTTCGGCCTCACCGAGCCGTACATCCGCCGGAAGATCAAAGAGCTGAACCTTCGTTCCATCCCGCAGATCACCAATGCGATCAAGGCGGGCGGCGCCTGCATGACGTGCCACCACACCCCGGGCGGCCTCCAGGACATTCTGGACGATGTCTGGGGGAAGGAGGAGCGTGTGGTGATTCAGTCGGGCGATTTCCCGATCCGCCGCGAGGCGGCCCCCTCCGCGTCCGGCTTCAGCGATTACCAGCTCGGCAAGATGGTCGAGAAGACCATCGACGAGGAGGTCCGCCCGACGCTCCATAAGGACGGCGGCGACATCGAGATCGTGGACATCAAAGGGACCATGGTCTACGCGCGTCTCACCGGCGCGTGCGAGACCTGCGCCATCGGCGACCGCACCCTCCATTTCGTCGTGGAGCGGGCGCTGAAGGAGAAGGTGGACGAGAGAATCCGGGTGATCGCGGTCTGACGCGGCCGGCGGCCGCGCGTCGCGCCGGGGGGATTCCGACTTGAAGACGATCTACATGGACAACAACGCCACCACACGGGTCGCCCCCGAGGTGGTCGAGGCGATCCTTCCCTTTCTGAAGGAGAACTACTTCAATCCCAGCTCCATGTACGGCCCCGCCCGCGACGCCTCCGACGCGATCGAGAACGCCCGCCGCCGGATCGCAGCGCGCCTCGGCGCCGAGGCGGACGAGATCCTCTTCACCTCCTGCGCCACGGAGAGCAACAACGCCGCCATCCGCGGCGCGCTCAAGGCCGAGCCGTCGCGGCGCCACGTCATCACCACCGCCGTGGAGCACCCGGCGGTGCTGGAAGTCGTCGCCGACCTGGAGCGCCGCGGCTTTCCGGTCACCTTCCTCCCGGTGAACCGCAAAGGGGAGATGGACGTGCGCGATTTCGTGCGCGCCCTTCGCGAGGACACGCTCCTTGTCACGGTGATGCACGCCAACAACGAGAGCGGCGTCATCTTCCCGGTGGAGGATCTCGCCCGGATCGTCAAAGAGACCGACCCGTCCATCCTCTTCCATACCGACGCCACCCAGTCGACGGGAAAGCTCCCCATCGATTGGAAGGGGAATTTCCGCCACGTGGACCTTCTCTCCTTCAGCGGGCACAAGCTGCATGCGCCGAAGGGGGTGGGCGCGCTCGTCGTCCGCCGCGGCAGCCGCTGGCGCCCCTTCCTGATCGGCGGGCACCAGGAGAGAAGCCGCCGCGCCGGCACGGAGAACGTCGCCTTCATCGCCGGCCTGGCGACGGCGCTCGACCTCGCCCTGGAGAACCGCGAAGAGGAGGTCGCCCGCCTCGAGGCGATGCGCGACCGCTTGGAGAGGGAACTGACGGCGCGGATCCCCTGGCTCGAGGTGAATGGGCAGGGGGCGGCTCGCCTGCCGAACACGCTCAACCTCGCCGTGCACTATATCGAGGGGGAGGGGATCCTCTACCAACTCGACGCGCACGGCATCTGCGCCTCCAGCGGTTCCGCCTGCACCTCGGGATCGCTGGAGCCCTCGCACGTGCTCCGCGCGATGAAGGTTCCCTTCACCGCGGTGCACGGATCGGTCCGCTTCTCCCTCAGCCGCTACAACACCGGCGAAGAGATCGACCGGGTCATCGAGGTCTTCCCCGAGATCGTACGCAATCTGCGCAAACTCTCTCCCTACTGGGATTCCGCCAAGGACCGCCCCCGCGAAGACGCCAAAGAGCGGCTCGAGGGGACGAGCCGCTCCTAGCCGACGAATGGTCTTTTCCGGATAAAGGGGGGACAGTCACAGACTATCGCGTAAAAGTAGATGAACGTCCCTATTGATCACCGCGCCAGAACGATCTTGCGCGTGACCGATGCTCCCTCGAAGGTGAGCCGGGCGAAGTAGATCCCGGAAGGGAGAAGGCCGCCGCCGTCGTTCCGGCCGTCCCAGGTCGTTTCATGGACGCCGGCGTCCATCGCGCCGCCCTCGAGTCTCGCCACCTGCTGACCGAGCGTGTTGAAGACGAGAAGGCTCGCCCGCCCCGGCCCGGGGAGGTGGAAGCGTATCGTCGTCGTCGGGTTGAAGGGATTGGGGCGGTTCGCCTCCAGACGGAGCGCCGCCGGCGGTCCGCCATCGCCTCCGCCCACGCCGGTGGAGTTCGCGTAGGCGACGACCGTCGCCGTTCCGGTCGAGGGGATGTCCACCGCCACGTCCGCCGCCGTCGCCCAGCCCAGGTCCTCCGTCTGCACCAGCGTGCCGCCGCTCACCGTCACCCCCGCCGTTCCGGGCGACAGATAAAAACGGACCCGGCCGTTCTCGAAGCCCTGGTGATGGTTGTTGATCACGTCGCAGGTGATCGAATCGGCGGTTCCGTCGTTGGGCGGAGAGAACTGCGCCCGAAGTTGATTGCCGGAGGATCCGGCGCTCAGGGTGGCGGTCGGCTGGAGCGCGCCGCCGGTGTACCGGATCAGGCGGTAGGCGCGGGCGCCGTCGCACACGTTGTCCGTCGCCAGGTTATAAGGATGGGATGTGATGCTTCCCTCGTCCCTATGGATGTGCCCATAGAGAGCCATGTCGGCGCCGAGGGAGGAGAGGTTGATCTGGTCGGAGAAGTCCATGTGATAGAAGAGGACCCGCGCCGCGCTTCCGGAGGAGGAGGCGAGGTCGTCCTCGAGCCACTCCATCTGGTCGTTGGTAAAGCTGTAGTACTTGTAGGTCGAGTAACGCCAGTTGTCATAGTTGACGTACGACTCGAGACCGGTGAAGTGGACCGGGCCGTAGTCGAAACTGTAATCCTGGGTCCGCGCCGGCGCTCCGGCGGGGGGATCGTTCAGCCGCTTCCACCCGAAGAATCGCCACCAGTCGCGTCGCGCCGTCCCATCCGACGGCGGCGTGTCGTCCCAGCCGCCGATGTCGTGGTTGCCGGAGATGACGAAGACCGGCACGTCGAAGGTCCCGAGAATCTTCTGCGTCCGTGTGTAGTAACGCTTGTCCAGGTAGTCCTCCAGCTCCCCCTCGTTGATCAGGTCGCCGGTGAAGAGGACGAACTCCGGATGGATCAGGTTGATGTCGGCGATCACCTCATGGAGGTCGGTCATCTCCGTCGTGTCCGTGTCCGCGCCGGATTCGTACCAGTATTTGTGCGTCACGAGGTGGGAATCGGCTATGTGGAGGAAGTAAAAATCGCTCCGGTAGGCGTTCAGGACGCAGACGGCGTTTCGCGTCGTGTCCGGCGCCGCGCCGTTCCCGTCCACCGCCAGATCGTACATGCCGGCGAGGTCGATCGGATCGGGAAGGACGGCCTGGAGCGTCCACCAGAGCGTGGATGCGCTATAAGAAGCGGAAGCGATCGACAGCGGGATCGCGGAGTCGTTCCGGATAAGGTGGGCGGACCATCCGGAAGCGCCCGGATCGGCGTCGCAGGAAATTTCCATCGTGTCCCCCGCCTCGACCATCGCGGGGATGTTCAGGAGAGGTTTCTGGATCAGCGTGAGCGTGTCGCCGACCGGGATGGCGTCGCGGGGCGAGTCGGGCGCGGCCTCCACCGCCGGAAAGTCGTTTCCCTCCGCCGCGGCGATCGCGGCGAGGAGCAAGATCAATGATCCGAGGGGGATCAACGCTGAAAATCGTCGGTGCATGGCGGTTCCTCTTTATGGGGGGATCGATGGATTCCATTATAACATAATAAGAAAGGCCGGAGGGGCGTTATCGGGAGAGGGGGACGTGGGCGGAGCGCATGATCTCCGTCATCCGCCGCACCGTCTCCGGGTGGTCGCGCGCCACGTCGTTCTTCTCTCCCACGTCCTTCCCCAGATCGTACAGCTCGAAGGAGCCGTCTCGGTCGTCGCGAATCCCTTTCCAGTCGTCGAGACGGACCGCCTGGACCATGTGGGGCCGGTGCATCTCCCAGTAGAAAAAGGCGGGGTCGGGTCTCGCGCCGCCGCCGAGGAGGGGGAGAAGGGAAGCGCCGTCCCCGTTCGGCGGAGCGGGAGCGCCGGCGACCTCGGCGAAAGTGGGGAGCATCTCCCAGAGCCCTCCGGTCCTTGCGCACACAGCGCCGGCGGGGATCATGCCGGGCCAGCGCGCGACGAGAGGAACGCGGATTCCCCCCTCGTAGAGCGTTCTCTTCCTCCCCTCGAAGGGGCCCCAGCTATCGAAGAAGAGGGGGTCCGATCCGCCCGCCCGCCCCGCGCCGTTGTCGCTCGTGAGCATCACGAGAGTCTTCTCGTCCAGGCCGAGCTCACGGAGCAGATCCAGAAGGCGGCCCACGTCGCGATCGATCATGTGAACCATCGCCGCGTAGGCGGCGCGCGGGGTCGGCTGCGACAGGTACTCCTTCCCGGCCGTTTGCACGTAAGGCACTTCCGGGTAGCGCCCGCGGAAGAGGCGGAGCACCTCCTCGGGGACGTCCAGGTCCGGATGGGGAAGGGTGGGGGCGAGGAGGAGGAAGAAGGGGCGGTCCCGGTTTTCGCGGACGAAGCCGAGCGCCCGTTCCACGATCCTGTCGTGGGCGTACGTCTCCGGCGGCAGTTTCACGCGTCGCCGGTTCTCCCAGAGCGATCCGGGTCGCTGGCGATGGGCGGCGCGGTGATCCAGGTAACCGAAGAATTCGTCGAAGCCGGCGAGGTCCGGCGCACCGGCGCCGTTCTCGTCGCCCAATCCCCATTTGCCGAAAACGCCGGTGGCGTAGCCCCGTTCTCTCAGCACGCCCGCGCAGGTGGGGCCCGTCTCCTGGAAGATCGGGTCGTCGTTGGTGCGGATCGAGATGTGACCGGCGTGGCGTCCGGTGAGCAGGGAGGTCCGGGAGGGGGCGCAGATCGGCGCGCCGGAGTAGAACTGGGTGAAGCGGACCCCTTCTTTCGCCATCCGGTCCGCGCGGGGCGTCTCGAAGCGTTTCTGGCCGTAGCAACCGAGGTCGCCGTAGCCGAGGTCGTCGGCGAGGACGAGCACGATGTTCGGCGGTCTTCCCGCGGCGCTCGAGGAACGGCCCGGAATGCAACCCCAGGTCAGCGCCGACGCCGCGCCGCCGAGGAGGCCGAGCAGAAAGCGGCGGCGTGTGATGGTGTCGAAATCGGGGGTCTTCAAAGCGGTTTCCTCCGCGTCGCGCGAGTCCGTGGGGCGTCGCCGCCTTCACCGCGACTATAGCACGGCCGCCGCGATGGGCAGCGGATTCCTTACCCGCGGAGGGCGCGGATCGCTCAGCGGTCGGTGTGCATTTCCCGGCGGAGCGTGGAGGCGAGGCCGCGGAAACGTTCCTCCGTGTGGCGGAAAAAGCGTTTCCAGCCGGCGCAGAGAAGGCTGAGCGCCCGGGAATCGCCGGGCCGATGCTTGAGGCAGTCGCCGGCGCAGAGGTCGAGCCATTCGCAACGGTCGCACGCCTCGTTCCATTCCCTTTTGCGCGCGGCGAAGGAGAGGCGGATGGGCGAGGAGAGCGCTTTCTCCCAGGTCGTGCGCGTCGCGTTGCCGAGGCGGAGGCCGTCACGCACGAAAAAGTCGCAGGGATAGAGGTCGCCGTTCGCTTCGACCACGAAGTAACCGCCGCAGGCGCGGTCCATGGCGCAGACGTCCGCCACGCCGAGCACCATTCGGTTCAGGATCGAATCGAAAAGGCGGATCGAAACGCGGCGGGTGTCGGCGGCGTGCCAGGCGTCGAAGAGGTCGCTGAGGAAAGCGCCCCATCCCTCCGCGGTGACGGACCAGGGGAGCGGGCGGCCGGAGCGATCGGTCTCGACGCAGGGGATGTACTGGTGGTGGCGGAAGCCGAGACGGCCGAGCTCGCGGTAGATCTCGGCGGCGCGCCCCTCGCCGTCCCGGGTGACGAGGGCGAGCGCGTTCGGCTCGGCGCCGGCGCGGCGGAGTCGCTCGACCCCCGCCAACACGGCGCGGCGCGTTCCCCGACCCTCTCGGTCGACCCGGTAGCGGTCGTGCAGATCCTCCGGACCGTCGATGCTGACGCCGACGAGAAAACGCCGCTCGGCGAGGTGGCGGGCGAGGCCGTCGGTGACGCCGGCCGCGTTCGTCTGCAGGCTGTTCTCGATCACGGCGCCGGGACGGGCGTGACGTTCCTGCAGCTCCGTCGCGCGCCGGAAAAACGCCTCGCCCATCAGCGTCGGCTCCCCCCCCTGCCAGCAAAAAGAGTGTCGCGGTTGATCCGTGGCGAGATAGGAGGAGATGACCCTCTCCAGGATCGCGTCGCTCATGCGGCGATCCGACGGGTCGGCGGGCGTGTCCGGGTTCTCTCGATAGAAGCAGTAGCGGCAGCGAAGGTCGCAATCCGCCGAGGCGGGTTTCAGAAGAAGGGAGAATGCGGTCATCGACGGCGGCCTCTCGATCGGCGCGGGGCCGGCGCGCGGCTTCTCCTCCGCGTTCGCGGCTCCCGGACCGAGCGAAGGTATCATGTCGGCGCCGCCCGCTCAAGCGGCGCTCCTCCTGCCCGCGGCTCGGCGCCCCGCGCGTTCCGCCCGCGCTCTTTTTCCTTTGCGACCGATCTCCCGCGTCCTCGTCCTTTTTGGTAGGATGGAAAGGAAGGGCCGGCTCCCCCCGGCCGGGACCGCGCCACCCATCCCCAGGAGCGGAGGATTTTGCAATGAACGATCTCACCCGGCGGGATTTTCTGAGGCGCGCAGCGGCGGTCGGGGGCGCGATGGCCCTCTCCCCGGTGGCGCTCTGGGCCGAGGAGGCGGCGAAGAAGGCCGTCCACCCCGGGCCGCTCGATCTCTGCGTGGCCCGATGGGCGGGCGATCCCGTCCCCGACGAGGAGACGGAGGCGATGGCGGCCCGTCTCACCGAGAGGGCGATCGACGCCCTCGGCGGGATGAAGCGTTTCGTCTCCCGCGGAGACGTGGTCTGGATCAAGCCGAACATCGGCTGGAATCGCGCGCCCGAGCTGGCGGCGACCACCAACCCGGCGGTGGTGGGATCGCTGGCGCGGCTCTGCCTGGACGCGGGCGCCAAGAAGGTGAAGGTAGGGGACAATCCCTGCCACCCGGCGGCGGAGGCGTACCGGAACAGCGGGATCGAGGGGGCGGCGCGGGCGGCCGGCGCGGAGACGGTCTTCCTCGACGAGGACCGTTTCCGCGAGGTGAAGATCGGCGGAGATCGTCTCGAGAAGTGGCCGGTCTACCCCGAGATTCTCGAGGCGGACCTGGTGATCAACGTCCCCATCGCCAAGCATCACGGCCTCTCGCAGGCCACGCTCTGCATGAAAAACTACATGGGGATCGTCGGGGGGCGGCGGAACGCCTGGCATCAGGACCTGCCCGCCTGCCTCACCGATATCACCGCCTTCATGAAGCCCCGCCTCTGCGTGCTCGACGCGGTGCGTATCCTGACCAATAACGGGCCGACCGGCGGCAACCCGAAGGACGTGAAAAGGACGGACACCGTCGCCGCCGGCGTGGATGTCGTCGCCCTCGACGCCTTCGGCGCCGAACTGCTCGGCCATCGCCCGGACCGTCTCCTGACGGTGCAGGCGGGCTTCCGTGCCGGCCTGGGCGATATCGACTGGAGGGCTTCCGTGCTGGAGGAGATCGGGGTCTCGTGAGCGCCCGCGCCCGCGCCCGAAAGATCATTTGGATCCGAAGGATCGTCCAGGCGGCGTTCTTCGTCCTCTTCGCGTGGCTTCTTCTGGGAACGCGCGCGTCCGAAGGCGCTCCGGCGCCGGGTCGCCTGCGGTTCTTTTTCGACCTGGACCCTCTCGTCCAGATCGCCACCGTTCTCTCCTCCCGATCGCTCGCCGCCTTCGCGTTCCCGGCGCTGATCACCCTGGTGGTCACGGTCCTTCTGGGGCGGGTCTTCTGTGGATGGGTCTGTCCCTTCGGCGCGCTCCACAACGCGGTGGGATGGCTCGGCCGGCGTTTCCGGCGGCGACCCGCGCCGGCGGGGGAGCGCTTCTCCCGCTGGCAGCGCGCCAAGTACTACGTCCTTTTCGGTTTATTGGCGGCGGCGCTCCTCGGCGCGGGATGGGTCGGCGTGCTCGATCCCTTCTCCATGCTCTACCGGAGCACCGTCACCACCGTTCTCCCCGCGCTGCAGTACGCCGTCGCGGACGGCTCCACCGCCGTCTACCGGGCGGATCCGCGCGCCGGGCCGCTCCACCTGACGTCGATCACCGAACCGGCTTATCGCTTCATGCGGGACGGCGTCTTCGTCGCCGCACGGCAGGTTTTCACCGGCGGCGGCCTGATCTTTCTCCTCTTTCTGGGCGCGCTGCTCGCCAATCTCGTTCGCCCCCGTTTCTGGTGCCGCTATCTCTGTCCCCTCGGCGCGCTGCTCGGCCTCGTCGCGCGTCGACCGGCGCTCCGCCTCGTCTCCGACGAGAAAGCGTGCGTCGCCTGCGGCCGATGCGCCGCGGCCTGCCCCGCGGCGGCCGAGCCGGACCGGATGGGCGGCTGGCGCGCCTCCGAGTGCTACGGCTGTTGGAACTGCGTCGGCGCGTGCGCCCCCGGCGCGATCGACTTCCGCTTCGGCATTCCCTTCCGCCCCTTCCCCTCGGCGGGAACGGATCTCGGCCGGCGGGCGGCGCTGGCGTCTCTCGCGGGCGGGGCCGGCGCCTTTCTCACGCTGCGGCTCCCGCCGCAGGCCCAGGGGAAAACCTTCAACCCCGAACTGATCCGTCCGCCCGGCGCGCGCGCGGAGAGGGAATTTCTGCAACGCTGCGTGCAGTGCGGGCTCTGCATGAAGATCTGCCCGACGAACGCGCTCCAGCCGACGCTGTTCGAGGCGGGCCTCGAGGGGATCTGGACGCCGCGCCTTGTGCCGCGAATCGGTTACTGCGAATACGAGTGCTTCCGCTGCGGGCACGTCTGCCCCACCGGGGCGATCCGCCCTCTCGCCGCGGAGGAGAAAAAGGAAACCAAGATCGGCCTCGCCGCCATCGACACCACCCGCTGTCTCCCCTACGCCTATGGCAAGAACTGCATCGTCTGCGAAGAGCACTGCCCTCTTCCGGAGAAGGCGATCTGGTTCGTCGAGGCGGAGGTCCCCCAGCGGGACGGATCGACGCGGATCCTGAAGCAGCCGAAGGTCGACCCGGACCTCTGTATCGGCTGCGGCATCTGCGAGGCGAAGTGCCCCTTCACCGACCGTCCCGCCATCCGCGTCACCAGCGCCAACGAGACGCGGCACCCGGAGAATCAACCGATCCTCCCCGGCGAGTCCGGCTTCGATTGGGGGGCGGGGGGCGGCGCCTACGGCGGGGACTGATCCGCCCCGCGAGGACCGGACACCGACGCCCCGATCGGTTACAATCGGATAAACGTGAGCCCACACGACCCTTCGACCCGACGATCTGGGGGAATCGACATGGCCTACGATTCGATGAACGCGCTCTGGAACGTGAGCCGCAGGCGTTTCCTGCAGGCCGCCGGCGCGGTGGGCGCCGGGCTGGTGCTCGGCAATCCGCTCGCCTGGGCGGAGGGGAAGAAGGAAGCGGACGGCCGCACCCGCACGAACGTGGACGACGCGCTCGCCGTGCCTCGGACGGATCACTCCCTCCCCGGTCCTTTCCCGGGACGGGTCGTGGAAGTACACGATCCCGCCGCCATGCCGGGCGGCTCGCCCGACCCCGCGACGGTGGAGGCGATGTTCGGCCGTGGGATCCAGGCGCTCACGCGGCGCAACCTCCGGGACTCTTTCCATCTCTTCTTCGATAGGACCGACACGGTCGGCATCAAGGTGAACCCGGTCGGCGCCGGGCTGATCAGCACCCGCCTCGAGCTGGTGGACGCGATCATCGCCTGGCTCGTCGCCCACGGCATCCGCCGGAACAAGATCGTCATCTGGGACCGTTTCGACTCGATGCTCGCCGAGGCGGGCTTCACGCCGAAGCGTTATCCCGGCATCCGGATCGAGGGACTGCAGACGATGGACGAGGCGGCCTTCACCGGCGAGGCGAAGGACGACAGCGGCTGGTTGAACGCCGACGGTCTTCACGTCAGCGCCCGCCGGTTCGATCCCGACGTCTACTACTGGGCGGACGTCGAGGGCCCGGAGGACAAGAATTACCTGAATCAGCACGTCTTCAACGGCCGGAAATCCCCCTTCGGCCGGCTGGTGACCCGGGACCTCACCAAGATCATCAACGTGCCGGTCTTCAAGAACACGGGGAACGGCGTCTCCATGGCGACCAAGAACCTCGGCTACGGCGCGATCTGCAACACCGGCCGCCTTCACCAGCCGCTCTTCTTCGATGTCTGCACCGAGGTGCTCGCCTTCCCGGCGATCCGCGACAAACTGGTGCTGAACGTGATGGACGGCCTCCGAGGACAGTACGACGGCGGACCGATGCCGGTGGCGGACAAGGCGTTCGTCCACAACCGGATCTACCTCGCCACCGATCCCTTCGCCATGGACCGGGTGGGACACGATCAGATGGTGGCGAAGAGGAAGGAGATGGGGGTTCGCGTGAACGAGCACCCCAAATACTCCGAGTATCTCCATTACGCCGAGAGGCTCGGCCTCGGCGTCGCCGACCCGTCCCGCATCGAACATGTGGTGGTGTAGATGAGACGATCCGTGAAACTCGCGCTCGGCGCGGCCGCGGCGCTGGCCGCCCTCTCCCTTCTGCGCGCCGAAGGGCCTCTCCCCGAAGGCGTCCGCAAAACGGACGAGGATCTCCGCTTCACCGGTCAGGACCTCTTCGGCCACATCAACGGGGGCGCGGAGGTGTTTTACGAGTATGGTTTCCGCGATCTGCTCGTGGAGCGCTATGCCGCGGGCGACAAGAAGCTGAACGTGGAAACCTATCGGATGGAGTCGCCCGAGGCGGCGCTCGCCATCTATCTGCTTCTCCGCGGCGAGGAGACCCCCATCGAGGGATTGGGGGCGCGCAACTCGGCGAACCCCTACCAGATCAGCGCCGTCAAGGGGAGCCGTTTTCTGCAGGTGAACATCTTCAGCGGCGACGAGGCGCTTCTCCCGGTCGCGGCGGAGTTGGCCCGGCGCGCCCTGGCGTCCGCACCGGAGGAGAAGGAGCCGGCGGACCTCCTGGGCCGCCTCCCCGAGGAGGGGCGCGTCCCCGGCACGGAGATGCTCGTCCGCGGTCCCTACACGCTGCAGAGGATCTATCTGTTCGGCGACGGGGACATCCTGCGGCTCGGCGGCCGTATCTACGGCGTCGCCGCCCGGTACGAGGAGTCGGAGGGAGACACCGCGGTCTACGACCGGATCCTGATCGATTATCCCGGCGAGGAGGAGGCGCGCGCCGCTTTTCGGAATCTGGCGGACCGTCTCGACCCGTATCTCGAGATCGTCCGGGAGGAGGAGGGCTTCCTCGTTTTCCGCGACTACAAGGACGAGTACGGCTCCGCCGCCTTGGGCGGGATCCGCATCGAACTCCGCACCGGGCTCTCCGCGGCGCCCCCGGCGAGAACGCCATCTCCTATCTTGCAGAAATAGAAGCCGTTAGGGGGTTTTCCCTCTTGGAGGCTTCGCGGGAATTAATATGTTCTTAACGTGCCCGCGCCCGGCGGGGAATGATAGGATCGGCGGGGCGGATTACCCGGCCGGGATCGATCGCGGAGGCGCCCGTCACACGGCGCCCGCAGGAGACACCGGACCTCGAACCTGGGACGGACGGTCTTCCACGAAGGGGACGGCCGGATCGATCCGATGGATGGAGACGGAGCCCGCATGGAGATTCCCGCAGCGGAGCATCATCGCGCCGAACCTTGGCGTTCCATCTTCCCGCCCGTCTTTTTTCTGTGCGCGCTTTATCTCTTCCTCGCCAGCATCGACCTGATGAGCGTCGCCTTCAAGCTCGCCGGGAAAGAGTTCGCCGAACATCTTCTGCACACGACATCCGACCCGCTGGCGGCGTTGCTCATCGGTTTTCTCTCCACCGCCATCGTACAGAGTTCCTCCTCGACGACCTCCATCGCCGTCGGTCTCGTCGCGGCGGGCACCCTGCCCCTCCGCCTCGCCGTGCCGATCATCATGGGCGCCAACATCGGCACCACGGTGACCAACACCATCGTCTCCATCGGGCACGTCACCCGCCGGGGCGAGTTCAGAAGGGCCTTCGCCGCCGCCACGGTTCATGACTTCTTCAACATACTGGCGGTGCTCGTCATCTTCCCCATCGAGATGCTCTGGCATCCGGTGGAGCGGACGGCGTTGTTCCTGGAAAAAATCTTCGAGGGTTTCGGGGGCATCCACATGGTGAGCCCCCTGAAGGCGGTCGTTCGCCCGGTTACGGAGGGACTCGCCGGCGTTTTCCCGCACACGATTCTTCTCCTCATTATCGCCCTGATCGCCCTCTTCTTCTCCCTCTCCCAGATGGTCCGCATCATGCGGGGATTCGTCTTCGCCCGGGTGGAGGGATTCTTCGACAGGGTCCTCTTCCGGAACGATGCCGCCGGTTTCCTTCTCGGCTGGCTGCTGACCGCCACGGTGCAGAGCAGCTCCGCCACCACCTCCCTCGTGGTCCCCCTGGCCGGCACGGGCGTTCTCTCCCTGAGGAAGATCTTTCCCTACACCCTCGGCGCGAACCTGGGGACCACGATCACCGCCATTCTGGCGTCCTTCGCCACAGGGAATCCCGTGGCGATCACCGTCGCTTTCTCTCACATGGTGTTCAACATAATGGGGATGCTCATATTTTATCCGGGAAAGGCCGTTCCCCTGTGGATGGCCCGGAAGGCGGGGGATCTCGCCTCCCGGTCGGGAAGAAGCGCGATCATCATCATCGTTTTTTACGCTTGTCTCGTTCTGGTGCCTCTGTTTTACGTCATCGCCCGGGTGAGATCGGGGGGATAGGAAGAAATGGTGTGGAAGAAACTGCTCGGTCTTTTCGAAAAGGACAGTCTTTGCGAAGAGGCATATCGAGAATGCTTGGTCATGCTCCGCGACTCGAAGAGCATGTTCGACGACGCGGTCGCCTCGCTCTGGACCCATGGAACGCCCGAGGTGGACATCTATAAACGGGACCGGAGGATCAACCGTTTCGAGCGCAAGGTGCGCCGGGACATCGTGACTCACCTCGCCGTAAACTCCAATCCGGACATCACCGGCGCGCTGGTGCTCACCGCCATCGTCATCGACATCGAGAGGCTGGGCGATTACGCGAAAAACATCGTCGAGCTGGCCTCGGCCCATCCCAAAGTCTTTCACGGCGGCGAGTTGGAGGGCGAGATCAAGGAGATCGAGGCGACGGTCACGCGGCTCTTCGAGAACATCCCGGGGGCGCTGGCGAGTTCCGACGCGGACAAGGCGCGACAGATCATCGGTGATCATCAGATGGTGGCGGACCGGATCGAGGATCTGGTCCAGGACCTGATCGCCGGGAAGGTGATGGCCCGCGACTCCGGCGAGGCGGTCACGGCGGCTCTCTACCTCCGTTATCTGAAGCGGATCAGCGCGCACCTGAAGAACGTGGCGACCAGCGTCGTGAACCCCTACTACCGGATCGGCTTCCGGGAGAAAACGAATCCCGACGACGAACCGGAAAAGATCGAAAACGACGGGGACGAATAAGCCGGACGGCGGCGCGCGCCGCCGCAAGAGGGTCGCCCTTTCGTGTGTGTGCCGACGGCGAGGGGGGCGGGCCGCGCTTCGCCCGCCCCGCCGCGCTTTCGCCGTCCCGTCTCCCGACCGCCGCGCTCCCCGCCCCGTTCCTTTCCCCCTATCGCGCCCGGATTCCATCCCTTCCTCCGCCGGTGGAGATGCAAAAGGGGGGGGGACGGAGTAAGATGGAAACGCGCCGGTCGTTCCGGCCCGCGTCCCCCGATACCACGAGGGAGGAAACGATGAACAGGGGCGTTTTCCGAAACGGGTTTCTCCTCGCCGCGACGCTTCTCGCGTCTTTCTCCGCGGCGGAAGCGTGCACGGACATTCTGGTCACGAAGGGGGCGTCGGCGGACGGCTCGGTGATGATCACCTACAGCTGCGACGGCGAGTTTCACCCGCTCCTCCGTATCCGGGAGCCGGCGGATCACCAGGCGGGCGATTCGCTGGAGATCGTCGATTGGGGCGGAAAGCTCCGCGGCAAGATCGCGGAGATCCCGCACACCTATCGCGTGATCCGGCAGATGAACGAGCACCAGCTCGCCATCGGCGAGACCACCTTCGACGGCCGGCCGGAGCTGCAGAACCCGGAAGGGCTCCTCCATTACTGGGACCTGATGCAGATCGCCCTGCAGCGCGCGCGCACCGCCCGCGAGGCGATTCGAGTGATGACCGAACTCGTCGACGAGCACGGCTACCGCTCCACCGGCGAGTCCTTCTCCATCGCCGATACCGAGGAGGCGTGGATCCTGGAGATGATCGGACCGGGGCCGGGTGGACGCGGCGCGCTTTGGGTGGCGGTTCGCCTCCCGGATGGGACGATCTCCTGCCACGCCAACAAGGCGCGGATCGGGACCTTCCCGCTCGACGATCCGGAGAACTGTCTTTACGCGCCGAACGTGATCCGTTTCGCCGAGGAGCGTGGCTGGTACGATTCCGACTCGGACGCGCCCTTCCGTTTTTGCGACGTCTACTGCCCGCCCACGGCGCGCACCCTCCGGTACACCGCCGGACGGGTATGGAGCGTCTTCCGCCGCGCCGCTCCCTCCCGCGAATTCTCGCCCGACTATTTCCGCGGCGTGCCGGGCGCCGAGCCGTACCCGCTCTGGATCGAGCCGGACGAGAAGATCTCCACGGAGGGTCTCTTCGCGCTGATGCGCGACCACTACGAGGGAACCGACTTCGACATGACCCGCGGCGTCGACGCCGGCCCCTACGGCTCTCCCTATCGCTGGCGCCCCATCGATTGGAGCGTGGACGGCGAAACCTACACGTGGGAGCGGCCGATCTCGACGCAGCAAACCGGGTTTTCGGTGGTGACCCAGTCCCGGGCGGACCTCCCCGACCCGGTGGGGGGCGTGATCTGGTATGGCGTGGACGACACCTACATGACCTGCTATACGCCCCTCTACTGCTGCATCGATCGGGCGCCCCCCTCTTGGTCGACCGGATCGCTGGATCGATTCACCTGGGACTCGGCGTGGTGGGTGTTCAACTTCGTCTCCAACATCTCCTCCCTTCGCTACGCCGACATGCTCCCCGAGATCCTGGCGGCGCAGCGGGAGCTGGAGAGGGACGCCCTCGCCCTCCAACCGGCGGTGGAGCGGACCGCGGCGGAACTCGCCCGAACCGACCCGGAACTGATGAGGCGTTACCTGACCGACTATTCGGTTTCACGCGCCGAACGCGTTGTCGAGCGCTGGCGCGATCTCGGCGAGCATCTGCTCACCAAGTTCAACGATGGATACGTGAAGGACGAAAACGGGCGCCCGCAAAACGCGGGATATCCGGAGGCGTGGCTCCGGGACGTTATCCGGCTCCGGCCGGACGCCTTCCGGATCGCGCCGGACGATTCGGCGGGATGGCGCCTGGTCGACTGAGACGCCGCGCGCGGGAGAAGGAACGGAGAGGAGATGAGTGGTGCGCTCGTCACCGGCGCCGGAGGATTCACCGGCGGAGCCCTCTGCCGGCGCCTGGCCCGTGAAGGGGGGCGCGTGGCCGGGCTCGTTCGGACCCGAATAGGGGCGGACGAGCTCGAGCGAATCGGCGTGGAACCCTTCGTCGGCGACCTGACCGATCCCGGCTCGATCGCCGCCGCCTTCCGCGGAATCGACGTGGTCTATCACCTCGCCGCCGCCTACCGCCGCGAACACGCCTCTCGGGAGGAATTCCACCGGGTCAACGTGGAAGGGACGCGCCACGCCCTGGACGCGGCGGAGGGGGCCGGCGTGGGCAGGTTCGTGCACTGTTCCACCGTGGGCGTGCACGGCGACGTGTTGCGCCCACCCGCCGACGAAAACGCCCCCTTCGCCCCCGGCGATCACTATCAGCGATCGAAACTGGAAGGGGAGCTTCTGGCGCGCGAGCGCTTCGCCGCCGGTCTCCCCGGAGCGACGGTGAGGCCCGTCGGCATCTACGGACCGGGAGATCGTCGATTTCTCAAACTTTTTCGCCTGATCGACCGCGGCGCCTTCGTGATGATCGGTTCCGGCCGGGGGCTCTACCAGATGACCCACGTGGACGACCTGGTGGAGGGCTTCCTCCTCTGCGGGAGACGCCCCGAGGCGATCGGTGAAACGTTCATCATCGGCGGTCCGCCGGCGATCCCGCTCCGGGAGTTGGCGGCCGCCGTCGCGGACGCCCTCGGCCGGCCGCGCCCCCGCCTCCGCCTCCCCTATCGCCCGGTTTACACCGCGGCCTGGGCCTGCGATCGAGTCTGCCGGATATTCGGCTTGACCCCCCCGCTCTATCCGAGGCGCGTGACCTTTTTCCACGGCAACCGGTCCTTCTCCATCGAAAAGGCGCGCCGGCTTCTCGGTTATGAACCGGCGGTCTCCCTGCGCGAGGGACTCGCCGCCACGGCTGCGTGGTACCGGGAGGAGGGATGGCTCTGAGCGGCGGGAAGGATCGGCACGGCGATTTTACCGGCGGGGGCGGGGCGGGAAAAATCCGCGTTCTCTATCTCTCCCTGCACGATCCGCGGGCGCCCCTCACCGGGAGCGCCGTCCGGGCCGCCGGTTTTCTGCGTGTTTTCGCCCGCCGATTCGACACGCATCTGATCCACTTCGAGGGGTCCGGCCAACCGCCCCTTCCCGACCGGCCGCCGCCGCGTCCGATCGAAGGGCTCCGTTCGTCGACGGCGATTCCTTTTCGCCGGACCGGATATTTCCTTTATAGCCGTGGTTTTTATCGGGCGGCGGTCCGGGCGGCGGCGCGGGAGAAGCCCGACCTGATCGTGTGCGATTACGGCACGTCGGCGCTCTACGGTTTGCTGTTGCGGCGAAGGGGCGGACCGCCATTCCTGTACTCGTCGCACAACCTGGAGTATCGCGGTTCGCTGGACAAAGCGCGGAGCGATCCGAGGCGACTACTCCTCGCGCCCTTTGTGTACGCCGTCGAGAGGGCGGGGGTACGATGGGCGATGCTGACGGCGGCGATCAACGAGGAGGAGGCGGCGCACTACAGGAGATGGGCGGCGCCTGAGCGGGTGGCCGTCGTCCCGCAGGGCTTCGACGAGGAGGTGTTCCACCCCTTCTACGAACCGCCCCGCAACCGGCGGAAAACGATCCTCTTCTGCGGGAACTTCGGCATCCCCTTCAACCGCGAGGCGCTTCGGATCGCCGCGGAACGGATCGTCGGGCCCGTGGCGGAGCGCCTGCCGGACGTGCTCTTCCGTTTCGTCGGGGCGCGGCCCCCGGAGGGAGCCGGAGGGCCGAACCTGGAAATGACCGGTTTCGTCGACGACTATCCCGCCCTGCTCCGCGGGGCGGACCTGGTGATCTCGCCGATGCGGCGCGGCCGGGGATCGCCGACGAAGATCATCGAGGCGCTCGCCTGCGGGAAGCCGGTGGTGGCGACCGCCGTCGGCGCGCGCTCCCTCGAGAAGGACTACGCCGGCTTGCGGATCGCATCGGTCGAGGAGTTTCCCGCTCGGATTCTGGAGGCGCTCGACCGGAACCGTCCGGTGGAGGCCGTCGATTTCGATCGTCTTCGAAGCCGTTACTCCTGGAGCGTCATCGTCGGCGAACTGTCGGACCGATTGGAGGGGATGGTGCGATGAGCCGGGTTTGGCTTTTTCTGCTCTTCGCGGCGCTTCTCCGCGCGACCGCGGCGGCGCTCCGCGCCGATCCGCCCCGCCGATCCTTACGCGCGGCCGGTTGGGCCGTCGCGATGGTCTCCACATGGATCGCCGCTTCCGGAGCCGGCGCCTGGACGCCGCTCGGCCCGGCGCTCCTCGCGGCCGTTCTCGGCGCGCCGATCGAGTGGAGGCGCCGCAGGACGATCCTCCGCCTCGCCGCCGAGGGGGGCGTTTTCCTCCTCGCGGGTTTTCTCTCCGTTCCCCCGCTCGCCCCGCTGCGAACGGCGGCCTTTCTCCTCCTTTGGGTGCCGTTCGGTTTCACGCTCGATCGCCTGTTCCTCCGGCGCGGCGCGATGCTTCGATGGGCGGCGGCGCTCCTTCCCCTGTTCGCGGTGGCGGCGATCCGGCTCCTTCATCCGTGGGCGGTATCCGGAGCGTGGCGTACGCTCGTTCCGGCGATCGCCCCTTCGCGCGTCGTTTTCCTCGCCTTCGGTCCCGCCCCCCGCGCCGATAGGATCGTCCTGCCCGGCGGGGCGGTCGCCTGGTTCGAACGCTCGCCGGAAGGGGACGGCGCGCCGGGCGCGGTGCTTCTCCACGGGGCGGACCGGCGGGGCTCGGCGCAGGCGGCGGCGCAGGCGCTCCGCCGCGCGCTCCGCGACGCGGGTTACGCCGTGCTCGCCGTGGATCATCCCGGCTATGGGGAGAGTCCTCTCCCCGACACGTCGGCCATTGAGACATGGGATCCCCTCCCCGATGAGGCGGCCGCTTTCGATACGCTTCGCGCGATCTGCGGCGGCGCGCCGGTCATCGTGGTCGGGCACTCGATGGGGGTGCGGGAGGCGGTCCGCCTGGTCGGCGCGCGGCCGGACGCCGCGGGGGCGGCCCTCTTCGGGGGGAGCCTGGAGAAGCGAGGGCCCCAGAGTGATTATTGGTACGAGCGCTTCCACACGGACCGGCGCCTCGATCGCCGGATCTCTCGGGAGAAAGTGGACCGGATCTGCGCGCTCTACTACGACACCCTCCCGCTCATCCGCCTTCTTCCGGCGAATCGAACGAGGATTCTCTTCGTCCGTTTCGGCAGGGAGCACGAAGACGTGGAGGCGATGCGGGACGTTCTCTTCGCGCGGCTTCCCGCGCCGAAGGAGTCGTGGGATCTCCTCGGTACGGATCACTACTTCAACTCCGGCGCCCGGATCGGACTCGTGGCGGGGGACCTGCGCGCGATTCGGCGCGCATCGGCCCTGCTGCGGCGATTCCGGGAGGGGACGCCCCGCTGACCTTCTCCCCCCGGCACTCGCCTCTCTCTTCGCTCCGCTCTCCGGAGGCCCTATTCCACGATGATCGTGCCGTGGGGCCGGTGCTATACTCGGTTCGATGATCGACACGCACGCGCACCTTCATCCCTGCTTCCGTCTGGAAGCGTTTCTCGACGGGGCGGCCGACCACTTCCGGCGCGCCGCCGAAGGGAACGGCCTGCCCGCCGGCGCGACCGGTTGTCTTCTCGTCGCCGACTGCGAGGGGCGCGATTCCTTTTCGCGTTGGGGCGGGGGGGGGATCGACCGATCGTGCCGCGCCTGGGCGTCGGCGCCGACCGGCGAGGCGGTTTCGGTTCTCGCCCGGCGGGAGGACGGCGCCCGTATCGCCCTCGTCGCGGGCGGGCAGGTGGCGACCCGCGAGAAAGTGGAGGTGCTCGTCTTCGGCATCCGGGAAAAGCCCCCGGCGGGCGAGAGCGCGGAGCGCACCGTAGAGCGCGCCTTGGACGCTGAGGCGCTCGTCGTCCTTCCCTGGGGATTCGGCAAGTGGTGGGGGAGGCGGGGCCGGGTGATCCGGAGGCTCCTCCGGAGCGCCGATCCGTCCCGTCTCTTTCTCGGCGACGTGGCGAACCGACTTTCCGGCAAAACCGAGCCCCTGATCCTCCGAGAAGCGCGGCGCCTCGGCTTTCGCGTCCTTCCCGGCACCGATCCGTTCCCTTTCCGAAGCCAGGAGAGGCACGCGGGGCGATACGGGTTGATCCTCGACGGCGCGCCCGATCCCGAGCGTCCCTTCGCCTCGATTCGGGAGAGACTGGTTCGGGACGGGGCGGATTTCCGCGTCTACGGGAGGCGGGACCGGCTCGTCCCCTTCTTCGTCAAGCAGACGGCGATGCAAATACGAAAGGTGAGGCGATGAAGGGGAAAAGCCGGGTCCTGGTCGTCGCGCCCCAACCGTTCTTCTCCCCCCGGGGCACCCCCTTCAGCGTTTATTACCGCACCCTGGTGATGGCGGGGAAGGGCCTCTCGATCGATCTTCTCACCTACGGGCAGGGGGAGGACGTGTCGATCCCGGGGGTGCGGATTCTCCGCATTCCCGCCTTTCGTTTCCTCGGAACGGTGCGGATCGGTCCTTCGCCGCTCAAGTTCTTTCTCGACGGGGTTCTCTTCTTCCGCATGATCGGCGCGCTCCTCCGCCGGAGGTACCGCTTCGTGCACGCCCACGAAGAGGCGGTCTTCCTCGCCTTGTTTCTGAAGCCGCTCTTCCGTTACCGCCTCGTCTACGACATGCACTCCAGCCTTCCCCAGCAGATGACCAACTTCCGCTTCACCCGGTCCCGTTTTTGGATCGGCCTGCTGGAGCGGCTGGAGAGGAGCGCGCTCCGCCGGAGCGACGCGGTGATCACCATCTGTCCGGAGCTGGCGGAGTACGCACTCGCCGTCGGCGTTCCCGCGGACCGCCATTTCCTGATCGAGAACTCCCTCTTCGATCCGGTGAAGCTCGCGCGCGCCGAAGCGGAGGGAGGGGACGAGCCGCCTTTCCCGGTCGCCGAGGACGGACCGCTGGTGGTTTATGCCGGAACATTCGAGGCTTATCAAGGGATCGACCTGCTGCTCGGCGCCTTCGCGCGGCTCGGCGGTCGCGCCCCGGGGGCGCGGCTTCTCGTCGTCGGGGGCGCGCCGGAGCAGGTGGAGGAGACGCGTCGCGCCGCGGCCGCCCTCGGGCTCGGTGAGCGTTGCGCGGTGCACGGCCGGATTCCGGTCGCCGCCGCCCGCCGCCTTCTGGACTCGGCGGACCTGGTCGTTTCGCCGAGGATCAGCGGCACCAACACGCCGCTCAAGCTGTACGAGTTGATGGCGCGCGGCGTCCCTCTGGTGGCGACCCGGATCCGCTCCCACACGCAGGTGCTGGACGACGAAACGGCGATTCTGGTCGATCCGGATCCCGAGTCGATGGCGGCGGGGATCGCGGCGGCCCTCGACGACGGGGAGACGAGGGAGAGAATCGCGGCGGCCGCGCGGGAACGCTATCGGGAACACTACGGCCGGGAGGCGTACGAGGGGAAGATCGGCGCCCTGCTCGGGAGGGTTCTCTGATGTGCGGCATCGCCGGCATCGCCGTCGCGCCGGGATCGCCGCCGCCGGAGGAGGAGCGGATACGGGCGATGTGCGCCGCGCTCGTGCACCGCGGTCCGGACGGCGAGGGGATCGAAACGCGCGGCAACGTGGGGCTCGGCATGCGCCGGCTCGCGGTGATCGACGTCGAGGGGGGCGGCCAACCGATCGCGAACGAGGTCGGTTCGATCCGCGTCGTCTTCAACGGCGAGATTTACAACTACCGGGAGCTCCGGCGCGATCTGGAAGGGCGGGGACACCGCTTCCGCACCGCCGCGGACACGGAGGTGCTGGTCCACCTCTACGAAGAACGGGGCGAGGGGATGCTCCCCCTCCTGAACGGCATGTTCGCCTTCGCCCTGCACGATGAGCGGCGCGCCCGCCTTCTTCTCGCCCGCGACCACATGGGGATCAAGCCGCTTTACTGGTCCGCCGCACCCGGCCTCTTTCTCTTCGGGTCGGAGGTCAAGGCGTTGCTCGCCTCCGGTTTGATCCGTCCTTCTCTCGACCTGGAGGGGCTCGCCGAGCTTCTCGCCTGGGAGTACGTGCCCGGCGCCGGTACCTTGATGCGTGAAGTTCACAAGCTGGAACCGGCGACCTTCCTCGACCTCGACCTCCGTTCCCTCGAGGCGCGGCGGGAAAGGTATTGGCGAATCCCCCCGCCCGGCGAGGCGTACGGCGGCGCGGAGCCCCGCACCGACGCCGAGTGGGAGGACGCGGTGGACGGAAAAATCGGCGAGTGCGTGCGGCGCCAGATGGTGAGCGACGTTCCTCTCGGCGCGCTCCTCTCCGGCGGCGTGGACAGCAGCCTGGTGGTCGCGGCGATGGGAGAGGCGCGCACCTTCAGCATCGGCTTCGACGACCCGACCTACAACGAACTCCCCCACGCGCGCGCCGTGGCGGAGCACCTGGGCGTGTCGAACCGGAGCGAGACGATCCGCCCCGACATCGGCGATCTCTTTGAAAAGCTGATGCCGCACCTGGACGATCCGATCGGCGACTTCTCCGTCTTCCCGACCTATCTCGTCTCCCGCCTCGCGCGCGACGAAGTGACGGTGGCGCTCACCGGCGACGGCGGCGACGAGCTTTTCGGCGGCTACGAGACCTATCTCGCCCGCGAAAAGGCGGTGCTCTGGGAGAGGATCCCGCGCTGGATCCGGCGGGGTGTCCTGGAACCGGCGGTGCTCGCCCTTCCGCCGAGCCCGAAAAAGAAAGGTTTCGTGAACAAGGCGCGCCGCTTCGCGCAGGGGATGGCGGAGGACCGGGCGCTGGGGCACGCGCGTTGGCGGATCTTCGCGGGCGACGCGCTCCGCCGCGCCCTCTTCACCGACGAAGCGCTCGCCGCCCTCGCCCGTCCGGCGGAGACGCACGTGCTGGACCTGCGGCGCGAGGCGGAGGGACGGGACGAGACGGACCGGGCCCTTTTCGTGGACGCCCGCAGCTATCTCGTCGACAACTGTCTGGTCAAGGTGGACCGGATGAGCATGGCCTGCTCTCTGGAGGCGCGCGTTCCCCTCCTCGATCGGGAGCTGGTGGAGCTCGCTTTCCGGATGCCTTCCCGTCTCAAGGTTTCCGGCGGGAAGACCAAAAGGCTCCTCAAATCGGTCGCCCGCCGCCATGTTCCGCCGCGCTGCGTGGACCGCCCCAAGGAGGGCTTCAGCATACCGATCAAACACTGGCTGCGGCGCGAATTGAAACCACTCCTGTTGGATCGGCTCGCGCCGGAGAGAATCCGCCGCGAGGGGGTCTTTCGCGGAGAGACGGTGGAGCGCCTCGTCCGGGAACATCTGGAGGGGCGGGAGAACCACAGCCACGTTCTCTGGACGATGCTCGTCTTCGAGGACTGGCGGGAGAGGTGGTCGGTTTGATCGATCGGGATCCCGAGGGGGCGGCCGGAGAGCGCTGGGACCTGGTGGTGATCGGGGGCGGCATCTACGGCGCCTTCGTCCTGCTCGAGGCGGCGCGACGGGGCCGGAGGGGTTTGCTCCTGGAGAGGGGCGACTTCGGCGGCGGCACGAGCGCCAACTCGCTCAGCGTGATCCACGGCGGGCTCCGCTATCTGCAGACCCTGGATCTGCCCCGCTTCCGGGAATCCGTCGCCGAGAGGCGTCGTTTCTTTCTCGATTATCCCGATGGAGTGGAGCCGCTCCGTTGCCTGATGCCGCTCCGCGGCGGAGGGCTCAAGCGTCCTTTTTTCTTTCGAATCGCTTTGGCCATGAATGGATTTTTGTCGCGCCGGAGAAACGACGGAGTCCGCCCGGACCGCCGGCTTCCGAACGGCGAAACCCTCGCGCCGGAGGAGACGGCCCGTCTCTGGCCGGGCGCCGCCGGGCGCCGCCTGCTCGGCGGCGGCGTATGGCACGACGGCGCGATGATCAGCGCGCCGCGGATTCTGATGGAGACCCTGCGCCGGGCGTCGGCGCTCGGCGCGGTGGCGCTCAATTACACCGAAGCGCTCGACCTGGACATACGGGACGCCGCCGCGGCGGGGGTGCGCGCCTTCGACCGGGTCGCGCGGCGGGAACTCCTTTTCCGGACCGACCGCGTGCTGAATTGCGCGGGTCCCGCCTGCCGGCGCTTCGCAGCCCGTTTCGACGGGGACATCCCCGCCCTCTTCCGCCCTTCCCTCGCGGTGAACGTGCTTCTCGACAGGCCGCCGCCGTCGCCGGCGGCGCTCGCCGTCGCCCCTCCCGGCCCGGGGGCGCGCACCTACTTCCTGACGCCTCGCCGCGGGCGGGTTTTCGCCGGAACGCTCCACGTCCCGCGCGCGGACGCGGAGGGACCGCCCCGGCCGACGGAAGCCGAGCGGAAGGAGCTTCTGGAGGATCTGAACCGCGCCGCCCCCGGTCTCGAAGCGGGACCGGAACACGTTCTCCGCGTGTACGCGGGTTATCTGCCGGTGCGCCGGGAGGGTACGGACGACCTGGCGGTCCGGGAGGTGATCCGCGATCATGGGCGCGCCGGCGGCCCGCGAGGCGTCATCACCGTTTCGGGCGTAAAGTACACAACCGCGCGTCTCGTGGCGGAAAAGGCGGTGCGCCTCGCCTTCCCCGGCGCGCCCGCTTCACTCGCGACGGCCGCCGAACGCCCCCCGGCGCGATCCTCGCCGGACCCGGTCGACCCTCGTCCGCTCCTGGAGGGGGACCCGGCCGATCTCGCCGGACCGCTCCGCGCGCTGATCGAGGAGGAGTCGGTTCTCACGATGGAGGACCTTCTCCTCAGGAGGACCGATTGGGGCGCGGCGCCGGAGGAAGGTCGGGCGGCGGCGGAGCGCGTGCGCGAAATCCTCGGGTGGAGCGGACGGGAGATCGACCCCGCCCCTTAGGCGACGGGGTGGTTCGAGGCGGAACGTTCGGCGTCGCCCGCGCCGTTCCTCTTGAAAACGAGGCTTTGAACCGGAACGCCCAGGTCGCGCGCGATCACAGGGCATTTGGTCTGGAGCAGATAGAAGAGGGGGGCCGGTTCCTCGCTGAGCGATTCGTAGTTCCCCTGCCCCTTGGCGAGGATGAGCCCCGCCTCGTGGAAGACGGTCCGGAACTCCTCGGAGCAGAACGGGAGAAGAGTGCCCGGCGCGTCCGATCCGTTGTCGATGACGTGGGCCACGCGGTCCAGTCCGGCGGCGGCGGCGTCCTCCCGGGTGGCGTCGTTGATTACCGGCGCTCCCCGCACCGCGTAATCCACCGGCCTGCCGAGCGTCTCGATCAGCACGCGGTCGAAGACGGTCTCGCCCGCGTTGTCACCCAGGAAAAGGAGGCGCTCCGTCTCCGCCAACCGCGCGCGGAATTGCCCGATGTCGTGCACGGCGAAGTCCTGTTTCAGCGCGCGTTCGATCCCGCCCTCCAGGTCGTACTCCGCCGTCGCGCCCAGATCGATGATGTTCCCCGCCACGCTGACGCGGATCGCCGTCTCGAGAGGATCGTCCGATTCCTCCACGATCCTCTTCAGCTCGGGATAAAGCGCCAGGGCGTGCCGGGTGCTCTCCTCCTTCGCCTCTCGATAGGGATCGTCCAGGCCGGTCTCGCGGCGGAGTATGCGGTGGATGCGTTGCGCCATCTCCGGCGGGGTGCTGGTCGGGTCGAAGGAGGCGATCTCCTCGGTCACCCCCTGCAAGATGCGGAGCTGCTCCTCCTCGTCTTCGGTGATCCGGCCGAGGGCGTCGAGGGCTTGCCGCATGAAACAGGGGTAGCAATCCAAATAGGTGCGCATCTCTTCGATCCGATGTTCGGCGCCGGGAGGAACGTCTGTGCTTATTAGAAGGTCCGGTTACGGGGAGGCGCCGCGCGCGGCGCCCCTCTTGTCGTAACTTAATGAATCGGGTATAATTACACCAGCAAAAGTCATCCGAACCCACCTTTTTTTTAGACGACTCGGGTCCCCGGTCCGGGTCGGGGAGAAGAGTCGGGCGCCCGCCCGGGCCGAGCCGGCGCCGTTTTTTCCCCGTCCCCGTACGGCCCCCGGAGGGAACGCATGCGCGCGCCCCCATTTATCGCGGCGCTCCTCCTCGCCGGGTTTCTCCCGTGCGCCACCAGCGCCATCGCCGCCGCCGATCCGCCCCCCTCCTACGACCTCCGCGACGTGGAAGGGATCTCCTACGTCACTTCCGTGAAAAGCCAGATCGGGGGGACCTGCTGGGCGCACGCGACGATGGCCGCCCTGGAGGGGAATCTCCTCCGGACCGGGGTGTGGGTGGAGGAGGGGGAAGCGGGGGAGCCGGATCTCGCGGAGTACCATCTGGACTGGTGGAACGGATTCAACCGCTATTGGAACGGCGATCTGCCGGACCCCTCGGTGAGCGGGCTCACGGTGCATCAGGGAGGGGATTACCTGGTCGCCGCCGCCTATCTCGCCCGCGGCGAGGGGGCGGTGCGGAATGGGGAGGGGCAATCCTACGGGGCGCCCCCGCTCCGGGTCGGATCGTCCTACCATTATTACGCGCCGCGCCACGTCGAATGGCTCACCGCCGGACCGGACTCGGCGCGCGTCGACCGGATCAAGAGGGCGGTGATGGAGTACGGGCCGGTCGCCGCCTGCATGCTTTTCGACTCCGACTACATGCACGACAACGCGCACTACCAGCCGCCGGGGGACGATCATCCGCCGAACCACGCCGTGGCGATCGTCGGTTGGGACGACGCAAAAGCCACCGCCGCGCCGGAACCGGGCGCCTGGCTTTGCAAGAACAGCCACGGCGACGAGTGGGGGCTCGCCGGTTATTTCTGGATCTCCTACTTCGACCGTTGGTGCGGGAGCGAACCGTGGATGGGCGCCGTGCTTTTCCGCGACGTGAGGCGGACCGGGTGGGATCACGTCTACCATCACGATCTGCACGGGTGGAGGGACGTCCTCGAAGGGGTGAAGGAGGCGCGCAACCGATTCGTCGCCGGAGAGGACGAGCGGATCGGCGCGGTCGGTTTCGTCACCGCCGCGGAGAACGTGGAGTGGGCGGCCTACGTGGAGGACGGAAGGACGGGCCGGATCCTCGCCGAGGCGAAGGGTTTCTTCGAGAGGCCGGGGGTTCATGTCGTCGATCTGAACCGGACCGCGTCCCTTTCCGCCGGTCTTCCCTTCAACGTGCGGGTGCTTCTCTCCGCGGGGGGGCATCCCTACGACCGCACCTCCGACGTGCCGGTTCTTCTCGGGTCGTCCGGCCGGCCGCTGGTCGAGTCACGCGCTCGGACCGGTGAGAGCCTCTATCGGGACGCCGGACGATGGATCGACCTCACCACGATCGATTCGACCGCCAACTTTTGCATCAAGGCGTACGCGCGTCTCGCCGGATTGGAAGTTTCACCCATGAGCGGATTCGGCGCTTCCGGACCGGTGGGAGGACCCTTCGTCCCGGCGATGCGGTCGTATTCCGTGAGGACGCGAGGCGGAGAAACGATCGACTACGCGGTCGAAATCGATCCGCCCGTCTCCTGGTTGGCGATCCTGGGGACCACGGAGGGCGTGCTTCCGCCCGGCGCGGCGGCGACCGTTCTCCTCCGGGTCGATCCTTCCGCTTCGGCGCTCCCGGCGGGGGCGCACGCGACGTCGATCCGTTTCGTCAACCGGACCGACGGGCTGGGAGAGACGACCCTCCCCGCGGTGCTCGCGGTGGGAGACCCGGCGCCGCAGGTCGAGTGGACGATGGACGCGGATCCGGGCTGGGACGCCGAGGGGGAGTGGGCATGGGGCGTGCCGGCGGGAGGGGGAGGCGAGACGGGAGGGGCGGACCCGGCGGCCGGTTTCACGGGGGCGCGCGTGTTCGGTTACGCGCTGGAGGGAGACTATCCGAACGATCTGCCGGAGAGGCGGCTCACCACCGGTCCGATCGATTGCGGCGGCCGTTTCGGCGTGCGGCTCCGTTATCGCCGCTGGCTCGGCGTGGAGGGTCCGCAGAAGGACGCCGCCTCACTGGAGGTCTCCCCGGACGGGGCGGAGTGGTTTCTCCTCTGGGCGAACGTGTCGATGACGGCCGACACCGGGTGGGTTTTGTGTGAACACGATATCTCTTACTGGGCGGACGACCGGCCGGAAGTCCGGCTCCGGTGGACCATGGGGCCCACGGACGGCGCGGGAAGATGCTGCGGCTGGAACTTGGATGACGTGGAGATCCTGAGCCTTCCGATCGCCGGGGCGACCGGCGTGGGGCCATGGGCCGGCGGCCGCGCGCCCGCGGCGATACGGATCGCCCCCGTCCGTCCGAATCCCTGCAACCCCTTCGCCGAGATTCGCTTCGACCTCTCCTTCCCCTCCCACTCCCGTGTCGCGGTGTACGACCCGACCGGGCGATTGGTGCGGTTGGTTTTCGAGGGCCGCCTCCCGTCGGGCGCCCATGCCATGCGTTGGGACGGGAGGGACGGCGCGGGCAGGCCGGCCGCGTCCGGCGTCTATTTCGTCCGCGCGGAAGCGCATGGCGTCTCTGCTTCCGCCAAGATGGTTCTTCTCCGGTAGCGGCGCCCCACCCGGGATTCCCTGTGGCCCCTTTTCCCGTGCTGTTAGAATGCGAGGATGCGGTTCCCGCCGAATCGGGCGGGGGCGGCGTTTTTCACCGAACCGACCGAAGACGGAGCGATGGCGGACGTGCGCTTTCCCGGAGCGATTCTTTTTCTTTTTGTGGCGGCGACCTTGGCGGTTCTCGCGCCGGCGTCCCCCTCCGTCGCGGCGTCCCGTGAGATCGAGGGGTACAAGGGATGGAACGTGGCCGAGTTCCGCATCGAGGGCGTCGACCGCGACCTGGCGGCGCGCCTCCAACGCGGCCTCTCCGTCCCTTCGCGCATCAAGCGATTCCGCGTGAATCGCCCCCTGCTCTACCCGAGCATAGTGGAGGAAGACCTCCGCCGGACCCGCCTCTTTCTGGCGCGGAACGGGTATCCCTACGCGCGGGTCGGCGCGCGCGCCGAGATCGTGGGCGGCTACCGGAACGTGCGGGTCGTCCTCACCGTCGACCCCGGCCCGGCGGCGCGCGTCGCCGCCTTCGATCTGGAGGGTTTCCCGGCGCCGCTCGACCCGATCATTCGCGAGCGCTCGCCGATCCGGGCCGGGGACGTTTTCACCGAGGACGCCCTCTCCGAAGCGACGCATACGGCCCGGGAGACACTAAAGGAGAACGGGTACGCCGACGCCGTCTTGGAGTCCTCCGTGGAGCGGGAGGGGGATGGATCGGTCCGCGTGCTCTTCCGCGCCGATCCCGGTCCCGTTTTCCATCTCGGCGGAGTCCGCGTCGAGGGGGCGTCGGAGGATCTCGTTCCTCTGGTGCGGAAAACGATCACCGTTCCACGCGGGGTGCTTTACTCGCCGGAGAGGATCCGCGAGGCCGGGGACGCGATACGCATTCTGCAGCTCTTCCGGCGGATACGCGTGGAGACGGCCCCGGCGGATGGAGACACGCTCGACCTGGTCGCGGCGTTGGCGGAGCGCCGGCACCGCACCGTCAGCGTCGATATCGGCTATTGGACCGACGATCTGCTTCGAGGCTCGGCGCGATGGGAGCACCGAAACCTGCTCCGGCGCGGGAGGGGAGGGGCGATCGGCGTCTCCGCGTCGCGCTACCGGCAGAACGCCGGCGGATCGCTCTGGTGGCCCGCGCTCTTTCTGCCCCGTCTTCGGGGCGATCTTTCGCTTTCCGCGACGAGGGAGTGGGAGGAGAGCTACGATCTGCTCAGCCTCTCCTTTCGTGTCGGCGGGACGCACAGGCCGAGCCTCCGTTCGACTTTGAGCGCCGGCGTCTCCCTCTCCCGAGTGGACGTAAACGTCACGACCGACGCGCCGGACGCCTTCGTCGAAGAGGGGGGGATTCTGGGCGCGTTCCGGTTGGAGGGAAAACGGGACGGCGGCAACGACCGGCTCGACCCGACGGCGGGAACGGTCGCCTTTTTCGCCCTCGAATGGTCGCCGCCGGGGCCGTGGACCGACAGTCCCTACGCGTCGGCCGAGGCTTCCCTCGCCGGCTACCACGCCGCCCCGGTCGGCGCCGTGCTGGCGGCGCGGGCCGGTATCGGGATCGCGCGTCCTCTGGGCGATTCGCCGGATCTTCTCCCGAACAAGCGGTTTTATTCGGGAGGGGCGAACACGATGCGCGGTTTCCGGCGCCGGAAGCTGGGTCCCCTGGACGACGAGGGCGCGCCGCTCGGCGGCGAGGCGAAGGCGGAGTTTTCCGTCGAAGCGCGGTTCCCCCTCTTCTGGCGCTTCCGGGGGGCGTTTTTCGCCGACGCCGGCCAGGTGTGGAGCCGCCGCGACGAGATCGATTGGCGCGACATGGAGGCGGCGATCGGCCCGGGCATGATGGTGAGGACACCGGTTGGTCCGATTCGCGCCGACGTCGGTTTTCGTCTGACCGACAAGGAGAAAGACCAACCGGGTTGGGTGTTCCATCTGTCCATCGGCAACCCGTACTGACCGCGCGGGGGAAGGCCCCCGCCGAGAGAGGAAGACGTGAGCGAGGTTCGTAAGGGAAGAAGGATTCTGCGGACGGCGGTTTTCGTCGCGGCGGCTTTCGTCGCGGCGGCGGTCGCGGCGGTTCTCATCCTCTCCCTCGCTCCGGCGCGAAACAAGATCCTCACGGAGACGATCCGCTGGGCGGACCGGCGGATCCCCGGTTCTCTGGACGTGCGTGAAGCGCGTTGGTCCGGTCTCGGGCGGCTCGAAGCCGGTTTCTTCTCCTGGACCGACGGCGGAGACACGCTGCTCGTCTTCGATCACCTCCGGCTGGAGGCGGACATAAGAGCGCTTCTTCATCGAGAGATATACATACGAACCATCGACGTGAAAGGTCTTCGGGCCGACCTGCCGGCGATCCGTTCCCGTGTCGGGTCCGGCGGCGGAAAGGGGGAGAAAGAGGGGGGAGCCGCTCTCCCGTCACTGCGAATCGACTCCGCCCGGTTGGATGCGCCCTTCTTGGTGGTCGCGCCCGGGCGGACGATTCTGCGGACGCGCCTGGAGGGGAGCGTGCGGCTCCTTCCGGGGAGCGCGCCGTTCGCGCGCGTCGACCGCCTCGACGCGGAGGACGGCGGCGGCGCCTGGAGCGTCGAGGGGGGGACGTTTCTTTTCGATCCCGAAACGGCGTCTCCGTCGGGAAGTGTTTTTCTCCGGTTCGGCGCGGACCGGGCGCTTCGTCTTCTCGTCGAGGGTGAGGGGGAGGATCGTTTCCTCCTTACCGCGCGGGTGGAGGAGGATTCGCGGTCGGATGGGGCGGCGCTCGATCTTCGGTGCGCGCTGGAGCGCGCCGGGGGGCGCGTCGCGGGGCTCCGTTTCGAGGGAAACCTCGACGTGCCGGAGGGTGCGGTTCCCGTTCGCGCCGGCGCCCGTCCTTTCCCTCCCGCGTCTCTCGCGATCCGCCTCCAAGGCGGGGCGGCGCTGCCGCCGGCGAAGCGGGCGCGCCTCTCCGGCGAGTGGACGCCCGGCGCGTTCCTGCGGGGAGGGGGTTTCGCCGTCCGATACGACGAAGGGACGCTCGATTTGGACAGCCTGGTGATCCGTCTCGCCGACGCGGTTCTCTCCGCGCGCGGGACGCTGCGGGAGGGGGAAATCGACGCCCGCGCGGAGGCGCGTATCCGGGGGACGGAGGGGCTCGCCATGTTCGGTTTCGGGGAGGCCCCGGGTGACGTGGAGAACCCGCGCGCCGACCTGACCGTTCGAGCGGAGGGCCCGGTCGGAGCGCCGCGACTCACGGCGGCGGCGGAGATGAGCGCCCGTTTCCGGGGAACACTTGTCGATACGCTCCGCTTCGAGGCGGAAGCGCCGGAGGGACTCCGCGCGCCGGTCACGGCGCGGCTGCGCGCCCGCGCCCTGGACCACGGGCTCGCTTTTGGTTTATCCATCGATCTTTCCGGCGACGAGGCGGAGGCGCGGGTGACCCCGATCGCCCTTTGGGCCGTGGGAGGGTCGCCGGGGGACGCCCCCGGGCGGCTCGGCGAGGGGACGATCCGGCGTGCCTCCGGCGGGGCGGGTTACGAATTCGAAAACCTCTCTCTCTTCGGCGAGCCGGGCGAGTGGTCGGTGAACGGCCGAGTCGCGCGAGAGGGTTCGGGGAGCTTCCGCGTCGAGTGGCGAGGCGGCGAGCCTCCGCCTCCCCTCCTCCGCGCCGGGGCGAAAAGGGGCCCGGCCGTCGTCGATTCGGTGCGGGCCGCCTGGCGGAGGGAGGGACCCTTCCGGGCGACGATCCGCGGGGAGATCGCGAACGAGGGGGGGAGCCCTCGGGTCGATATTGCGGGGGATCTCCGCCTGCCGGGACCGAGAACCTTCGCGGCGCTCGCTCCCGGCGCGGAAATGGGCGATTTCGGTCCGGTGGAGGGGACCATCCGCGCCTCCCTCTCCGGAGACGCCGGGGGACGCGGCTTGGACGCGAGGCTCGACCTGAGCGCGACGGCATGGCTCGACACGGCCCTGATCCGCGTGCGCGGCGAGGGGGACCGGATCGCGATCGATACGGCGCGCGTGGTCCTGGACGGTTTTCGGATGGATGGACAGGGAGTAAAGGAATCGAACGGGTGGCGGGCGCGGGCCCGCCTTGCCCTCACCGGTCCCGATTTCCCGCGACGTGTCCTTCCCGCCCTTCCGGGCGATCTCGATCTCTCTCTCGATGCGGAGGGAGAATTACGAGGAGGGGCCGGGTCGGCGGAAGGCTCGGGTTCCTTTCATGGATGGGCGAGAACCGGAACGATCGAAGCGTCGCGTTTCGACGGAATCTTCCTGCAGGACGCGGAAGGACTCTCCGCGGACCTCCGTTTCGCCGAGGGATTGCGCGCGGGCCCGGTCCGGCTCGACACTCTCCGCGCTTCGGTCCGCCTCCCCGCCGCCGGCGACAGCTCCGGCGCTCCCTCCCTTCGTCTCTCCGGCGCCGGCCCCGGCGTCGCGCTCCTCGCCTCCGGCCGTATGGAAAGCGAGGACGGGACGGTGATCGCGGCGGACTCGTTGGACCTCTTCATCGGAGGGGGCGACTTGCGCACGGTCCGGCCCTTCCGCGTCCGGATCGGACCGGAGAGGGGCCTTTTCTCGGTCGACAGTCTCGAGATGCGCGGGGGGCTCGGTTCGCTCAACGCCGTCGGGTCGCTCCGGCCGGAGCGCTCCGACCTCGCGCTGCGCGCCGATCTTCGTCTCCCTCCGAAACCGGAAGGGCTTCTCCTCTCCGACGATCTGTGGCCCGGCCGCGTTCTCCTCGACTGGAATGAGGATGGGGACGGGACGGCGGAGGGAAAACTTCAGGTAGAAGGGATCCTTTACGCCGCGCGCTCCGTCATCGCCGCGTTGGATCTGCGAGGGGATCGTTCCGGCGCCGATCTCCGCGTCGCCCTCACCGCCGAAGCCGACACCCTCTTCGCGGGGGAGGGCCGCCTACCCGTCGCCTTCGGTCCCTTCCCACCCGTCTTCGGCGGGAGGGAGGATCCGATCTCCTTCGACGGCCGTCTCCGAGGTTTCCCGGTTCCTCTCTCCGGCGGGAGGGCCGGAGAGGGAGCCCGCACCGTCGCGGTCGATGGAACGATCCACCTCCGGGGGAGTGCTCGGCTCCCGGCCGCCGGCGCGAACTTGCGGGTCACCTTCCCCGACGACGCCCGTCTCGCGAGCCACCGCCTGGACGTCGCCGCCTCCTTCGGCGGAGGCGCGGCGACGGGCGATTCGACGTCGCGCGTTTCTCTCATGGAGAGCGAGGCGGCCGATTCCGTGCCTCCGGGGGACGGCCTTCAAGCGGCGCTCCTGCTGCGCGACGGTGAGCGCGATCTTCTCCGGGGGGAGTTGGCGCTGCCCGTGACGTGGAATCCTTCGCCGCCGTCGTTCGATCGGGGCGCGGGGGAGATGAGCCTGAAGGTCCGTTCGGAGGGGCTGGAACCTTCCGATTTCAACGCGCTCCTCCCGCCGGAAATCGGCCTCTCCGGTTCCTGCGATCTCCGTCTCGAAATGCGCGGGGATCCGCGTGATCCCGCGCTGGACGGGATGTTCGCGGCGCACCGCTTCGGATTCTCGCGCATGGACGGAAGCCGCGTTGCGATCGACGGCGAGGCCCGTCTGGGAGGGACCGGGCTCGCCCCGTCGCTGGCCGGGGATTTCGAGCTGCGCGGCGGCGTCCTCCGCGTCCCGGAAGAGATTCGGGAATTGCTCCCGAGCGAGGGGGAGGCGACCCTCTGGCGGATCGAGGCGGAGGAGGCCGCAACGGAGGGTCCCCCCGAGCCGGACAAACCGGAGGGAGGCGGGGGACAGCCGCGTGCGGAGGTCGCCGCGCCGGCGCGCGCTTTCGACCTGGACGTCGGCCTCCTCATCCCTTCCGGTCTCTGGATCCGCGGCCGCGGCCTGGAGGTGGAACTCGCCGGCGAACTGCGTCTCCTTCAAAAAGGGAAGTACCCGACCGTGGTCGGCGAGCTGAGCGCGGTGCGCGGGAGCCTCCTCTTTCTCGGCAGGGCTTTCCGGGTGGAGCGCGGCACCGTCACCTTCTACGGCGAGGACGAGGCGGACCCGGCGATGGACATGGTTCTTTCCGCCAACGTGGACGGTTCGCTCATCCGCGTTCTTTTCCAGGGGACGGTCCATAAGCCCGTACTCTCACTCGAGTCGGAGCCGGAGATGAGCGAAGGGGACATCCTCTCCTTCCTCCTGTTCGGGCGATCGCTGGACCAGCTCGACCACGACCAGATGCTCCTGGTGCAGGAGCGGGCGGGGGACATGGCCGCTTTCTTCGGCGCGGCCCAGATCGGGGCGCGCCTCTCCCGCGACCTGGGCGTCGATCTGGTGAGCGTGGAGAGCGGGCGCGGGAAGAACGGCGGACGTTCGCTGGTGATCGGCAAGTACATCAGCCGGCGATTGTTGTTGAAGTATGAACAGGCCATCGAGGGGAGAAGCGCCCTCTACGTGGCCTTGGAGTATTTCCTCACCGGGCGGCTGCGCGTGGAGACCCTCTTCGGCCGACACGACCAGTCCGCCATCGGGATCGGCTGGGGGAAGGACTACTGATCCCCGGTGCGGCCGCTCCCTCAGCCGGTCCTCGCCGCGCCGATGGACCGGACCACCTCTTCGTCGAAATGCACGTCCATCTGCGGGAACGCTATGGTGATTCCCGCCTCGCGAAGCGCGTTCCAGACCGCGTGATTCAATTCGGATCGCTGCTGTTGGCGCTTCCAGGGATCGTCGATCCAGACCGAGACCTCGAACTCCACGGACGAGTCGCCGAAACGCCGCAACAGAACCCGCACGGGGCGATCCTGGATCCGCCAGGGGACCGACTCGGCCGCCCGGGTGAGCGTCTTCTCCACGAGCGCCATGTCCGATCCGTAGGTCACGCCAACCGAACAACGGAGACGGTGGAGGTTGTCCCGGAGAGTGAGGTTCTTGACGGTGGATCTCACCAGCAAGCCGTTGGGGACGATCAGGTCCTCGTCGTCCAGGGTGCGCGCCACCGTGGAGCGGATCCCCATGCGCACCACCTGGACGATCCGGTTCTCCAGCTCGACCACGTCGCCCGGCTTGATCACCCGCTCCAGCAGCAGAATGATTCCGGAGACGAAGTTCTCCATCACGTTCTGCAGAGCGAAGCCGATGCCGACGGCGAAGAGCGCGCCGGCGGCGAAGAGCGCGGTCAGGTTGACGCCGAGCGCGTTCAGGGCGAGCCCGAAGCCGAGAAGGAGGGTCAGGTAATGGACGAGCCGCGCCGGGATCGCCGCGGTCCCCTCGTCGGTCACGCCTCGGGCGCGAAAGAGACGGATCACCGCTCTCTCGAGAGCGCGGGCGAGCCAATAACCGGCCACCAGAATCACCAAAGCCAGGATGAGCGTGAAAAGGGTGATCTCGGTCCCCGAGACCCTCAGGATCGGCACGTTCAGAAACTCGCGGATTCCGGCGAGTTTGTCCGATAGGTTCATCCAGGTACCCCCTCTCGCGGTGGTGCGCCGCCGCCGCCCGTTTTGTGCGATCTTCTTCGTCAGCATAGAGGGACTCGGGTCGATCCGCCACCACGAAGGAGGGATGGCCCGGCCCGGCGCGCGCCGATCACCTTGACCGCCGCCGCGTCCCGCCCTAGCCTCGGGCCGATGGCGCCCGCGCATGCGGAGGCGCCCCCATTCCAACCCTTTTCCGCCGCCGGCCGTCTATCGGTTGAACGCGGGGCCGGGGGCGAGCCCCCGAGGGAGAGGTCCTTGACGCGAGCGGAGGATCGGCCCGCCACCGGAGAAGGGGCGGCGGAGATCGAAGAAGACCTTTCGGCGCTCGTCCGGCTCGCCCGGGAGGGGGACCGAGGAGCTTTCGAGAGGCTCTATCGCTTGCACGTCGGGCGGGTCTACGCGCTGGTCCTCCGCATGATCGCCGACCCGGTCGAGGCGGAGAGCCTCACCCAAGACGTCTTCGTTCAGGTCTGGCGGAAACTGGGTTCTTACCGGGGCACCGGTTCCTTCGGTGGGTGGCTCCGGCGGGTGACCGTGAACACGACCATCGAGAACCGTCGCGTGCGCGCGAGGCGTCTTCGGATCGAAGCGCCGGGGGAAGCGGTGGAAGATCGTCCCTCGCCGAGGCCTTCGCACGCCGGGCGGAGCGAGATCCGTATCGACCTGGAGAGGGCGCTGGCGGCGCTGCCGGAGAGGGCGCGGGAGGTGTTCGTGCTGCACGACGTGGAAGGGTATAAACACGAGGAGATCGCCGGGATGACCGGCGTGGCGGTCGGGACCGTGAAGGCCCAGCTGCACCGGGCGCGGCGCCTGCTGCGCGAAGCGCTCGGCGGAAGGTGAGGAGGCGAAGGGTGATGGACCACCGCGAGGCGGCGGCGCTGCTCGATGACTGGATCGATGGGACGCTTCATCCGGAGCGGGCGGCCGAGGTGGAGGCGCACATTTCCCGCTGCGACGCCTGCCGGGCCGAGGCGGAGGAATTGCGAAGCCTCCGGCGGGCCGCGGCCCGCCTCCCCCGCTCCATCGAACCGGGGCGGGATCTCTGGCCGGGGATCGCCGCCGCCATCGGCGGGGACGGCGATGTGACGGAGCGTCCCTCCGCGCTTCGACGCCGAAGGACAGGGCGCGCCGCGCGGCTCCTCCGTGTCGGGGCGCCTCCTGTCGCCGTGGCGGCCGCCGCTCTTCTGGTGATCCTCTTGCTGGACGGAACCCCTCCGGGCGGCGGGGAAAGGATCGCCGAGAGATCGCCGCTGACGGAAACCGCGCCGATCGACCCGGCGGTTCTTCGGATCGCCCGAGCCATCGAGGAAGAGTGCCGGTCTTCGGATCGGGAGGCGCGATACTACCTCTCCCGCCTCGGCGGCGCCGCGCCGGAGGCGGTCCTTCTCATTCAAAGGGATCTGGACGACGCCGGACGTGCGGCGGAGGAGGCGCGCGACGCATGGCTCGCCTCACCGGAGAGTCCCTTCCTGGGCCGATGCATGACCGAGGCTTACCGGATGAAGGCGGAGCTGCAAGGGGAACTGGTGCGCGTGGCGGCGCTCACCGCGGCCGCGCCGGGCGCCGGGGCGGGTGTTTCCCCGCAGGGGCGCGCCCCCCGAGCGGAGGATCGCTCCGCGCTTCGTTCGACATGACGAAACCGATGGGGCGGCGCCGTCGCCCCGAGAATCGAAAGGGAAGCGATGAAAAGGTTGACCCAAACGGCCGGATGGATCGGCGGGTTGGTCCTGCTGCTCGCGCTCTTCGCCGGCGACGCTTCGGCGGATCGCCCCGTGGACGAGACGCGCGCGCTCGACGGCGACGGCCGGCTGGAAATCGAGATTCTCTCCGGGTCCGTCCACGTGATCGGCTGGAACAAGAAAGAGGTTCGCATCGAGGGAGAGCTGGAGGACGACGTCGAGGAGCTCGAAATCGACGGCGACGCGAAGCGGTTGTCCGTCCGGGTGGTCTTGCTCGAAAACAGGCGGACCAACGAAGGGGACGCCTATCTGACGCTTCACGTCCCGGAGCGATGTGTGGTCGATTTCTCCGCGATCAGCGCCGACCTGGAGGTGCGGGATTTCCTGGGCGGGCTGATCGTCGAGAGCGTGAGCGGCGAGGTCGACGTCGAGGGGAAGATGAATGAGGCGGAGGTGGAGGCGGTCAGCGGGAACGTAAGGCTCAAAGGGAGCGGCGGGCGCTTTCGCGTGGAAACCGTCTCGGGCGACATCGAGCTGGACCGTTTCGAGGGAGGGGCGGACCTCCATTCCACGAGCGGGGATGTCCGCGTTCTGGCCGCCGGCGGGATCGATCGGTTGCGGGTCGAGACCTTGTCGGGGGACATGTTCTTCCATGGAAAATTCGCCGGGGAAGGGACGTACCGTTTCCAATCGCACAGCGGCGACGTGACCCTGGAAATCGAGGGGGACACCAAGGCGTCTTTCGACGTGCAGACCTTCAGCGGGGATATCGACAATGATTTCGGCTCCGACGGGCGCCGGACGAGCCGCTACACTTCGGGGCGCGAGCTGAACTTCACCACCGGCGGCGGCGGCGCGGACGTGCGGATCGAGACCTTCAGCGGCGACGTGAGCATCGAGAAAAACTAGGCCTCTCCTTCGATCGACGGGAAGGAAGAAGGGCGCCCCGGAACGGTCCGGAGCGCCCCTTCTCTTTTTAGAATCCCTTCTCGAACCTGTTGGCCCGTCTTTCGTTCCCTGCTATAATCCGGCCCTGGGCGTTCTATCCACTACTCTTTTTTCGTGTGGGCGGCGATGGCGGGCGTATTCGGTTTTATCGACCCAACCGGCAAGGCGCGGCCCGAAGAGACGTTGGAACGTCTCGGCGAGGCGATCCGCTTCTCCGCGCGGGAGAGAATCGATGGCCGGCATGGGGCGCGCTCCGCCCTCGGCGTCCTCCACCTCGGCCTGCTCCACCACGTGTCGCAACCGGTTCGGGACGAGGCGACCGGCGCCCGACTCGTCCTGGACGGCGAAATCACCGAGCCGGAGCGACTCGCCGCCCGCCTTCGCGGCGCCGGAGCGCGTCTCGGCGCGAACCCCTCCGAGCCGGAACTCCTGCTCCGTCTTTTTCTCGACGAAGGACCCGAATCGTTCCGCGACCTGGACGGCAGTTGGGCCGTCGCCGTTCTCCGGGAGGAGGCCGGCGAGGTCACGCTCCTCACCGATCGTTTCGGCAGCCGCCAGATCCTCTGGGCTCCGCTTCCCGGTGGGGGCGTTGCGTTCTTCCCGGACCTGAAGGGGACACTCGCCTTCGACGCCATCGAGAAGCGCCTCGACCCCCGCGCCGTGGCCGACCTGATCGCCTTCCAGTACATCTACGGCCGGCGCACGCTTCTGAGCGGCGTGGAACTGGTTCCGCCCGCGTCGATCGCCCGGTTCCGGGAGGGACGGATGGAGACGCGCGCCTACTGGTCTCTCCCCTTTCCCGAAACCTATCCGATCATCAGCGAGCGGGAATGGGTCGATGAATACGTGCGACTCATGAAGCGGGCGGTGGAGAAAAGAACGCGTAAGGCGCCGGCCACGGGGAGCACCCTCTCCGGCGGTAAGGACACACGGCTGATCGCGGCGGCTACGCCGAGGGACCTCTCGGAATTTCATACATTCACATTCGGTCTGCGCGGTTGCCATGACCGCCTTTACGGGCGCGAGGTCGCGCGCGCCGTGGGCGCCGTCCATCACGACGTGGATCTGACTCCCGAATCGGTGCTGGCGGACCTGGACCGATACATCTGGTTCACCGACGGAATGGTGAACGCCAAACACGGGCACATCTCGATCCTCTTCCCCCTCGTCCGGCGCCACGTGGACGCGCTTCTCGAGGGAGCGCCCCCCGCGTCGCTCTTCTTCTACGCCGCCGGCATTCCGGGATTTGACATACTGAATCCGGTGCGGGCAGAAGTCTTCCTGGACTACTACATGGAAGCCCGGACGGAGGTGAAACCGGAGGAGACGCGCGGCGTTCTCGCCGGCCCCTTCGCCGATGCTTTTCGGGAAGGACCGCGCGAATCGGTGCGCGCATCTCTCGGCGAAAAGGCTCCGGCTTTCCCGCCGCTCCTCAGCGCCCGCGTCGGCATACGGAACCGCCTGCCCCGCTTCACCAACACCGGCGCGCGCTACATGCGCGCCGTCATGGAGGTGCGGCAACCCTTCTGCGATTACGATCTCTTCGACTACGCCGTCACCATCCCCGGCAAGTTGTTCGTGGACCGGGAGGTGTACCACAGGCTGATCCGCCGCCACTTTCCGGAGCTGTCCCGCATCGGGTGCCAAGGCCCCGGGCTGCCCGCCGACCCGACGCTGTGGCAGCTCTTCTGGAAGTGGCGCGTGGAACGGGGGAAGCGGTGGATCGCCGGCGTCACCGGCGGCCGCGCCCGTTTCGCCCAAAGGAAGAGGACCTTCGACTACGACACCTGGCTCCGCGGCCCCTTCCGGTCCCGCGCGGAACGGGATCTCCGCGCCGACCTGCTCGGCGCCTTCGGCGTCGCCGACCCGAAGGGGGTGGCACGCCTCGCGGAAGAGCACTTCAACGGACGGATCGATCGCACCCGGGTGCTCTGGCCCCTGCTCACCCTGGAGAATTGGTTGCGCCAGTTCTTCGAAGGAGAACGTCCCGAACCGTTCGACGGATAGGATCCCCTTTTCAGACGCGGCGGGCGACCATGAGGCGGAGAGCGCCGGGCGCGGGGGCGCTCCCGATCGGATCGTTCGACTCCATCCGGAAACCGAGTTCCCCGATCAGCTTTTCGGCTTCTCCGGTGGTGATCGTCGATATGGCTTCCATGGGGCGCGCCTTCGATCGTTCGCCGAAGACCGCGTCCACCGCCATCGCCGGATCCCCGTCCGGGTAGCGGTGTGCGAGATCTTTCCCCAGGCGTTCGTGCCAAGCCGCCCGCGCCGCCGAGTCCACGCGGCCGCCGCCGTCCGTGGCGGCGAGCACGGACCCCATCCGCAACTCCGCCAGCATGTTTCGGAAAAGAATGAAACGGCGCTCCGGCTCGGCCTCGGGCGCCTCCGCCTCGTATCGTTCGAGCGCCGCGTCGACGCGCGACGGGAAATCGAAGGGTTCGGGCGGAAGGAAAAGCTCGCGCGTGGCGATCAAGCCGCCGGGGACGATGTATCGCGCCAGGATGCCGAAGAGAAGCCGCCAGTCCTCCGGGAAACGCATGAAGGTGAACGTGCCGTCGCCGATGGCGGCGTCGAAGCCGCCTTCCAGCTCTTTTCGGGGCTCGCGCCAATCGGAGACGATCCTCTCCACGCCGGACCAGTCCCGCGAGGCGAGGCGCCGCATCGCCTCGGCGGCGTCCTCGTTCCAATCGATGAGGACGACCCGCCGGGCGTTTCGACCGATCGCGAGGTCCACCAGCTCCGGCGTCGCCCCGAGGGCGAGGGTTCTCGGCCGTTCGATCTCCGCGAGCCGCCGCTCCACCGCGGCGATCTCCGCCGCGCCGGGACGGATCGGGTGTCCGAAATAGCGCCAACCCCCGAGGATCCGCTCGACCGCGCCGCCGTCCGCCGGTTTTCCTTCGCTCATGTTCCGTTTCTCCCTACCGGCCGGCTCGTTTCGTTGCGGGACGGGGGAAGCATCCCCCTTCCGGAGAGGCGCGCCGGCCGGGTCGGCGTCCCACGATCGTTTCTCACAGGTAGGCGTTCACTACGTATTGCTGAACCATTCTTTGCGTGTTAAAGAAAGAGCCGTTCAGGGCGACGGTGTGGCGCATCACGTTGATGAAGCGGTTCCGGTCGTCGTAGAACCAGGGAAGCACGGTCTTCTCCAGCTTGGCGTAGAGATCGTCCGCGTCGCGCGTCGAGTCCTGGATGTTCCCGGTGACGCCGTCCCGGCCGATGCTCCAGCCGGTGATCCCCTCGATGCAACCCTCGATCCACCAGCCGTCGAGCACGCTGAGCGAAGGAACGCCGTTCAGCGCCGCCTTCATTCCGCTCGTGCCGGACGCTTCGTTCGGCGGTTGCGGCGTGTTGAGCCAGATGTCCACGCCGGAGGTCATCAGCAGGCCGAGGGCCATGTCGTAGTTCGCCAGGTAGGCGATTTTGATTCGTCCCTTAAGCGCCTCCATTGCGCGGAAGATACGCCGGATCAGTTCCTTGCCGGTCTCGTCCTTGGGGTGTGCTTTCCCGGCGTAGACGATCTGGATCGGCCCCCGCTCGGCGACGATCCGCGCGAGACGGTCCATGTCGGAGAAGAGGAGATCGGCGCGTTTATATCCGGTGGCGCGCCGAGCGAAGCCGAGGGTGAGGTGGGCTACGTCCATCCCCACGTTGGTCTCGCGGTTGACACGTTGGAGAAGAGTCTCCTTGGCTTCGGCGTGGGCCGCCCAGAGGCGGTCGTTCGGGATCGCCAGCGCCGAGCGCAGGCTGAAGTTGTCCTCCCGCCATCCCGGGATCGACTCGTCGTACAATTTTCCGAAGGGCTCGCTCACCCAGGTTGCGGCGTGAACGCCGTTGGTGATCGCCTCCACGTGGTAGCCGGCGAACATCAGCCGGGAGAGTTCGCCGTGGCGCTTCGCCACTCCGTTCACGTAGCCGCTCAGATTGAGGGCGAGATAGGTCATGTTGAGGGCTTCGCCTTCGGCGGGGATCTTGCCCGTGTCGAATCCGTGATCCTTCACTTTGAGAACCTGGTGCATCACGTCGAGGGAAAATTCTCCCTTGAGTTCCCGGAAAATGTCGTGAGGACCGAGCAACTCCGCCACCATGTCGAGTGGAAACTGATCGTGGCCGGCGGGGACCGGCGTGTGGGTGGTGAAGACGCACATCTCACGGACCTTGTCGATGTCTTCCCGGACCAGCCGTTCGCGCCCCGCACGGCGCGCTTCCTCATCGAGCAGTTCCAACGTAAGCAGGGCCGCGTGGCCCTCGTTCATGTGAAAGCGTTGCACATTCTCGCAGCCGAGTGCGCGCAGCATCCGCACGCCGCCGATGCCGAGCACGATCTCCTGGCTGAAGCGGTAGCGGGTGTCCCCGCCGTAGAGGCGGTTGGTGAGTTCCCGGTCCTGTTCGTCGTTTTCGGGGAGATCCGTGTCGAGAAGGAAGACCGGGACCGTCGAGCCGGTCACCCCTTTCACGTCGTAACGCCAGGCCCGGACGGCGACCTGCCGCCCGCCGATGGTCACGGAAACGCGCGCCGGTGTTTCGGTGAGGAAATCCTCCACCACCCATTCCACCGGTTCCTCGGTCTGATTTCCCTCGGCGTCGAGACGCTGGTAGAGATAGCCCTTCCGATGGAGCAGCGTGACGGCCAACAGCGGTACGCCGAGGTCTGCGGCGGAGCGGATGGTGTCCCCGGCGAGCACGCCGAGGCCGCCGCTGTAGGTGGGGATGTTCGTCTTGAGCGCCAGCTCCATGGAGAAGTAGGCGATTCGGCAGTCCCGCATGATGTTCGGTCTCCTCGCCCGCCGGCGGCGGCGGGGTGGAAGGCGCGCCCGTCCCTAGGCGGATCCTCGGGGCTCCGTGTCCCCGCCGGGACGGAGATCGCTCTTCGGATCGACGGCGCGCGCGGGCCGGGATTCCCAGCCTTCGCCGGCGTGTAGGGTCCGCGTCGGGAAGGCGAAATCGATCCCTTCGCGGGTGAATCGTTCGAAAAGGGCCAGATTGATCGCCTGTTGGGTGTCCATGTAGGCGTTGTAGTCCGGCGTCAGCATGTAATAGACGATCTCGAAGTCGAGGGACGACTCGCCGAAGGCTTTAAAGTGGGCCCTGTCGAAACGGACTCCCTGCCGAGCCTCTACGATCTCCCTCACCATTCCCGGGATGGCGCGCAGCTTATCGGCCGGCGTTCCGTAGATCACGCCGAAACCGAAGAGCACCCGCCTCTCGCTCATCCGCTTGAAATTGCGAATCCGGCTCGAGAGGAGGTCGGTGTTGGAAAAGACCAGCTGCTCGCCGGAGAGGCTCCGCACGCGGGTCGTCTTGAGGCCGGTTTTCTCCACCGTGCCCATCTGCTCGCCGACGATGATGAAATCGCCGATCACGAAGGGCTTGTCCAGGGCGATGGAGAGGGACGCGAAGAGATCCGAAAGGATGTTCTGCACCGCGAGCGCCACGGCGATGCCGCCGATGCCGAGGCTGGCGATCAGCGTGGTCACCTGCACGCCCGGGATGTTGTCGAGAACGAGGAGGAGCGTGATGGAGAAAAGGATGACGCGTCCCGTGAAGCGGAGCACGCCGAGGGTGGTCGCCTCGGCGGGATCGGCGCCCCGGCGATGGCGGATCGCGAAATCGAGAATGCCGTCCGCCCAGATGGCGAGCTGAATCAGAAGGGCGATCGCCGCGATGGAGGTGATCCAGTCCGCGATCCGCTGCGGGAGGGAGAGCAGAAGGGTGGTCGCGGTAAAGGCGAGGATCGTCAGGAGGGTGTAGCGCGTGCGGGAGAGGATGCCGCCGACAAGGTCGTTCACCGGCGAGGCGGCGTCCGCGCCGCCCGCGCCGTAGTGCCGCCGGACGAGCGCTTTCACCCCTCGCAGCGCCGGCACCGTGAACAGCGCCGCGACGATTACGATCAGCCAGTCCGAAATCGAGTTTCCGAGAATGATGCGTTCCAGGTGCAGGTGCTCCATCACTCCCTCTCCCCGCCGGGTGCGTCGCTCCGCAACGGCCTCCCTAAACGAACCGTATCGCTCCGTTTCTGTCAACAGGGGAATGGGGCGGCCGGAGCACGGCGGGCAATCAGGCGGCGCGGGGAGCGGCCGCGACGAGGGTGAAGTCGTCCGCGAGCGCGCCCTCGCCGCCGCGGTGCAGAAGCACCTCCCGCTCCAGCATCTCGAGGATCTGCACGGGCGGGAGCGCGAGATTCTCCGTCACGAGCCGGGCGATCCGTTCCTCGCCGAACTCCTCGTCCCGCGAGTTGGTCGCCTCACTCGCGCCGTCGGTGAACATGACGAGCCGGTCCCCCTCGGCGAGGTCGATCCTCTCCTCCCGATAGGTGGCTTCGGGCATCACGCCGATCAGGAGCCCTCCCTCGGAGAGGAGCTCCACACCACCGCTGCTTCTCACCAATACGGGACAGTTGTGTCCCGCGTTCACGTAGACGAGGGATCTCCGCGCGGGGTCGAAAATCGCCACGAATAGGGTGATGAAGAGTTCCGGGGGCGTGTTCTCGTAGATCAACGAGTTGATCCGCGCCATGATCTCCGGCAAGCCGATCCCCACGTCTTTCATCGAGCGGAGCGACGCCTGCAGGTTGGACATGAGGAGCGCCGCGCCCACTCCCTTGCCGGCCACGTCGCCGATGGCGAGAAGGGTGCGTCCCCCGGAGAGGGAAATCACGTCGTAATAATCGCCCGCCACGTTGAGGCAGAAACGGATCCGCGCGGCGATGTGCAACCCGGGCGTCTCCGGCAGGTTGCGGGGAAGAAGCCCCTCTTGGATCCGGCGGGCCAGGCTGAGCTGTTCCTCCAGCTTCTCCTTCTCGATTTTCTGCTCCAGCAGCTCGATGTTCTCCGCGGCGAGCGCGATCTGCGCGGCGAGCGAACGGAGCAGGTCCAGCTCCTCCGGCGCGTAGTCCTCGCCGTTTCTCTTGGGGCCGAGATAGAGGAAGCCCGTCAGCCCGCTCTGCGTCGCCAGGGGAACGAGCACCGCGGCGCGGTTCTCCGCGAACCATTCGCGATGTTCATCGCGGATCTCGATGCGTTCGCTGGCGATCATCTCGTCCATCAGGACGGGATGGTCCGACGAGCGGAGCATCTCGAAAAGGTCGGGCATGTCCGGGAAGGGCTCGGAGCGATCCCCCTCCAAAACGCGGTAGAGATTCCTCTCGCGCCGGATCACGGGGCGCACCTTCTCGGCGCCCAGGCCGCGTGTGAGCTTTTCCCCCAGCTCTTCCCAGAAATTGCCGGCGTCGGTGGTCTTCTCGGCGGACTGCAGGAAATCGCGGAGGAGCGCCCGCATCCGCACCCTCTCCGGATAAAAGCGTTTCTCCAGGAAGGGGCGCAGCTTGCGCTGCGTCGGCACGTAACCGAGGGCGAGCATGAGGCCCACCACGAGGGTGGGCGCCCGGGCGTCCACGCTCAGCACGTTCAGAAGGAACTCGCCGAAGAGATACACGATGCCGAGAAACGCCGCCAGCAGGAGCGCGTTCACGAGGAGAAAACGCGTCCCCCGGCGGACCCGGGCCTCCACCTCGAGAAGCCGGTAGCGGCCGAAGGCCCAAGCGAAGGCGATCGGGATGAGAAGGATGAGCAGATAGCTCGCGTTCAGCACCGAGAGGTTGGTCGCCGTGTCCCATCCCGCTTCCAGGTTCGGGTCGATCAGGTTCGCCGTCGCCCGCCCGACGGAGAGGAGCAGGCCGGGGCCGGCGCCCCAGATCACCAGGCGGGTCTGCCGGCGGACGAGGAAGTTGTCCGCGCGGACGTGATTCCGGATCAGCAGCGCGTACCCGAGACCGATGAAGAGCAGGTTGTAAACCGGGACCGCGCCGGGGATGGGGAGGCCGATGCGCCCGGAGCGGGAGAGGGGGATCAGGACGGCGAAGAGTACGGCGGGGAGAAAGATGAGCGCGTTCGCCCGGAGGCGGTGTTTTTCGTAGAAATGGTTCGTCTCCGGAAAGAGGAGCTGTAGCTTGAGCCAGAACGCGGGCGCGAAGAGCGCGAAAAGGGAGAAGCCGACGAAAAGAGCGTCCTGTCTGGGGAGCTCGAAGGAGGCGTACGCCTCGGCCAGGATGTTCCGGTCCGTGATCATGTTGAGCGCCATGGTGTAACAGAAGAGGGCGAGTGCGCGGACCGCGCCCGAGCCGGGACGGCGGAGGAACGCCCAGAAGCCGACCAGGATCAACGCCACCGTGATCAGCACGCGGAGGAGGAAGAGGCTGATGATGCGCACCTGCAGTCCCCGCGGGATGGAGCGTGTCACCACGGTGTTCTCCAGGGTCTGTCCGTCGTGTTTGAAACGAACCGGCACCTCCCGTCCCGGGGGCGTTTCGGTGTTGAAGAAGCGGAAGTAGTTGGTGCGCGTCGCCGGGAGCCCGCCGATCGCGACGAGGGAGTCTCCGGCGGCCGGGTAGGGCGGGGCACGAAAGTCGTTCCGGTCCACCTCCGTGTACATCGCGGTCCGCTCGTCGTCGAGAATCAGAAAACTCCAGATATCGCCGGTGTGAACGAAATGGTCCAGCTTGGTGTACTCCCGGGCGAGAAACGCCCCGGTGTAGGCGAGCACCGTCGCGAAGACGATCACCATAAGAGTGCGATAAGGACCCTGTTCCATTCTTTTCCTCGGGATCGAGTTCTCTCCAATGGAGATACGAGGGAACCGGACGAATCGTAACCTCTGGGGGGGCGGCGATCCAGGGGAAACCCGCCCCGGCCGTCGTCGCGGTCCGTCTGGAGGTCGCGTCCCTTTCCTGATACATTGGACGCGTCGAAGCCCCGGAATGGAGGAATGAAAATGGCGACGAGGACGACTCGATCCCGGAAAAAGCCGATTACCTTCGCGGACATGATGGCGGTGGGACGCGTTTCCCAGCCCGCCGTTTCCCCGGACGGGCTCCGTCTCGCCTTTACGGTGAGCCGGCCCGATCCGAAGGAGAATCGGACCCGCCAATCGATCCATCTGCTCGATCTGGAAACCCGCGAAGTGCGGGAGCTGACCCCGGGCCCAGGGAACCACGGACAGCCCGCCTGGTCGCCGGACGGGCTCCGCCTCGCTTTCGTCAGCGACCGGGACAAGGAGAAAGGACGCCAGCTCTGGGTCATGCCGGCGGACGGCGGTGAAGCGCGTTGCGTGACAAGCGGTTATGGGGGCGCGTCCCAGCCTGTCTGGGCGCCGGACTCGAGGCGCGTCGCCTTCGCGCGGCGGGTGGTGGTCTCGCCGGATTGGAAGCCCGGAAAGGGGGAGAAGATCGACCCGGCCGAGGGGCCTTCCCGGGCCCGCGTCTTCGGCCTCAAGAACGAAAAGTCCTCCGCGCGGGTCGCCGACGAGCTTTTGTTTCGGCACTGGGACACCTGGCGCGACCGCCGTCGCAACCACGTGGTCGTGATCGACACCGTGACGGGGAAGATGACGGACCTCACTCCCGTCGACGCGGACGCGCCGCCGATCTCGCTCGGCTCCGAGCGAGACATCGACTGGAGCCCGGACGGGAACGAGATCGCCTATGTGATGAATCCGGATCCCGTGCCGGCCCGCTCCACGAATAACTGCGTTTTCGCCCAAACGGTGAAGGGAATCCGCGCCGTCGGGAAGGCGAGGCTCCTCTCCGATTCGAAGGCCTGCGATTGCCATCCGCGATACGCCGCCGACGGCTCGCTCCTCTTGTACCTCGGCATGAGCGTCCCCGGTTACGAGGCGGACAAGTTTCGGATCAAGGCGTACGACAGGAAGAGCGGCGAAACCCGCGTCTGGCTCGACCGCTTCGACAGGAGCCCGGACGGGTTCGAGACGATCCCGGGCGGCGGCCTCCTCTTCCAAGCCCAGGACCGCGGCCGGATCACGCTCTACAGACTCGATCTCTCCTCCGGGCGGATCCGCCAGCTCACCTTCGGAACGTACAATGGGTCCTTCCGGACCGTGCCGGGGCGGAGCGCGGTGATCGTCACCCGCGAGACGACCGCAACCCCCGCCGATTTCTGGCTCCTCACGCCCGGCGCGGGGATCAAGCCCCATCTGGCGCCCGGGCCGGCGCCGGAGGAGATCCCGGAGGACGCCGGCGCGACCGCGGAGCGCCTCACCCGCTTCGGCGACGCGCTCGCGCGCGTGGAGATGAACGAGGCGGAGGAGTTCTGGTACGCCGGGGACGGCGGGACGCCGATTCACGGTTTCCTGATCCGGCCGCCCCACCCGAAGCCGGGGAAGAAGGTCCCGCTCGTTCTGCTCATCCACGGCGGCCCGCAGGGCGCCTTCATGGACCATTTCCATTACCGGTGGAATTCGCAGATGTTCGCCGCCCGCGGCGCGGCGGTCGCCTTCCTGAACCCGAGGGGTTCCACCGGCTACGGGAAGAAGCTGACCGACCAGATCTCGGGCGATTGGGGGGGGCGCTGCTACAAGGACATCCTTCTCGGCGTCGACCATCTGCTCGCCGCTCATTCCTTCCTGGACCGAAAGCGGGTGGCCGCGGCGGGGGCGAGCTTCGGAGGGTTCATGGTCAACTGGATCCTCGGACGAACCGACCGTTTCCGGGCGCTGGTCTGCCATGACGGGATCTTTCATGCCGAGACGATGGCCTACAGCACCGAGGAGCTTTGGTTCGAGGAGCACGAGCACGGCGGCATGCCCCACGAAAACCGGCGCGGATTCCTGAAGTACAGTCCCCATTTACACGTAAAAAATTACAAGACGCCCACGCTGGTCGTGCACGGCGAGCAGGATTTCCGCTGTCCCCTTTCGGAAGGGCTCTCTCTCTTCACCGCCCTGCAGGTGATGGGCGTTCCCTCTCGGTTCCTCTGCTTCCCCGACGAAGGACACTGGGTCCAGCAGCCGGCGAACGCCGAGGTGTGGTATGAGGAGGTCGTCGGCTGGTTGATGAAGCACCTCGGCTGAGCCGGGGCGGTCGCCGCGATACGGCAAGAGGGTTGAAAAAGGCCGCCGAATGCACTATAATTCCGTTCGGCGATCGGAGATCGCCCTGATCTCGGCCCCGAGGGGGAGTTGCGCAGCGAGAACGGCATCCTGCCCGGTTTCGGCCGGGCGCCCCGAGGCGGTCGAGTTTTCATAGCCGCCGCATCCTACGGGGTGCGGCGGTTTTCGTTTTTCCGTGTCCCTCCCTCCCGGCGATCCGTTACCATCGGGCCATGGTCGATCGAATCCGTTTCAGTCGCGCCTTTTTAGTCCTTCTCGTCGTGGTGATCTCGGCGGCCTTCCTCGCCATGATCCGCTCCTTCCTGCTCACGCTCCTCCTCGCCGCGATCTTCAGCGGTCTCGCCCATCCGCTCTACAGGCGGCTGCTCGCCCTCTTCCGGGGGAGGAGAACCGCCGCGAGCCTGGTCACGCTGGCGCTGCTCGTCGCGGTGGTGGTGGTCCCCCTGATCGGGCTTCTCGGCGTGGTGGCCGGCGAGGCGATTCAGGTGAGCGAGGAGGTGAGCCCCTGGATCGGCGCCCGCTTCGAGGAGCCGGGGCTCCTCCTCCGTTATCTGGAGCGCGTGCCGGTGTTGCAACGACTCGTCCCCTACCGCGGCGAGATTTTGCAACGCGCGGCGGCGCTCGTCGGCGGCGCGGGCCAGTTTCTCTTCAACAGCCTTTCCGCCGCGACACGGGGGACGGTCTCCTTCCTCTTTCAGTTTTTCATTATGCTCTACGCCATGTTTTTCTTTCTCGTCGACGGCGGCCGTCTGCTGGACAGGATCCTGTACTACCTGCCGCTCGACGATTGCGACGAGAGGCGGATGACGGAGAAGTTCGTGAGCGTCACCCGGGCGACGCTGAAGGGGACGCTTCTGATCGGTTTGGTCCAGGGGATCCTCGCCGGCGTCGCCTTCTGGATCGCCGGCATCGACGGCCCCGTTTTCTGGGGAACGGTGATGACCTTCCTCTCCGTCATTCCCGGAGTCGGCACGGCGCTGGTCTGGCTGCCGGCGGCGCTGATCCTGATCGCCACGGACCGGATCGGATCGGGGATCTTTCTGATTCTCTTTTGCGGTCTCGTGGTCGGCAGCGCGGACAACCTGCTCCGCCCGCGGGTGGTCGGCAGGGACACGCAGATGCACGACCTGCTCATCTTCCTGGGAACCGTGGGCGGCCTGCTCTTCTTCGGCGTGCTCGGATTTATCATCGGGCCGATCCTGACCGCCCTTTTCGTGACGATATGGGAGATCTACGGTCGCGCTTTCCGGGACGAACTCGGTCACCGGGAGAGGTCGGAGACGTAGCGCGGGAGAGGGGCGCGAATCCCTCGGGCGCGCCGCGGGATCGAACCGAGGCGGGGGGGCGGGGCGGATCCGCCGCGGAAGGGGGAATGATGAATCGGCCGGAATTCACGCTCATCGACCTGGACCAGGAAGAGCTGGAGGGACACCGCCTGTTTCTCGGCTGCTGGCTCTACCGGACGCCGGATCTGGTTTTTCTGGTCGACCCCGGCCCGGCGTCGAGCGCGGAAAAGCTCGTCGAGGAACTGCGCGCGGAGGGGGTCCGCCGGCTCGACGCGGTGCTCCTCACCCACATCCACATCGACCACGCCGGCGGGACGGGGCACCTGCTCCGCTCCTTCCCCGAGGCGCGCGTGTACTGCCATGAGTCGGGGCGCCGGCACCTCGTCGATCCCGCCCGGCTCTGGAAAGGTTCGCGGGCCGTGCTCGGCCGCGTGGCCGGCGTGTACGGCGCGCCGTCGCCCGTTCCGGAGGCGAACCTGATCGACGAGGCGGCGGTGGAGCGCTTGGGCGTCCGGGTGATGCCGACTCCGGGGCACGCGCCGCACCACGTCTCCTTCGTTTGCGGAGACGCGCTTCTCGTCGGCGAGGCGATCGGGACCCATTGTCCCCTCCCGGGCCGACGGGACGACCAGGTCTATCTGCGGCCCGCCACACCTCCCCGTTTCTTCCTCGACCAGGCGGTCGCCTCCATCGACTCGCTTCTCGCCCTCGATCCCGCGCCGGAGAGGATCCTGTTCGCCCACTACGGAGAGAGGGGGGAAGCGGCGGAGTTGCTCGAGGCGGGGCGCGAGCAGCTCCGTTGGTGGACGTCGGTGGTGGCGGAGCTGGCCGCGGTTTCCGAGGAGAACCTGGAAGAGCGGGCGCACTTCCGCCTTTTGGAGGAGGACCCTCTTTACGCCAATTTTCCGGCGCTGGACGAAGACATCCAGGGGCGGGAGAGGCTCTACGCCGGGCACACGATTCAGGGAATGCTCGGCTGTCTGCACGGCGAGGCGGGGAAATGAAAAAAGGGCGGTCTCCGTTTCCGGAAACCGCCCCGTTCCTTCGATGATCTTCCCGGCTATTTCTTCTTCAGAATGATTCGGGCGTCAACGACCTTGAGGCCGTTCCCCTCTTCGTAGACCAGAACCGGGTTCGCGTCGGACTCGCTGATCTCGTCGGCCAGGTCGAGAACCATGTTGGAGTAGCGACAGATCGTGTCCGCCAGCGCCGCCCGGTCCCGAGGAGCCTCGCCCCGGGCGCCGGCCAGGATCGGAGCGCCGCGGATCTCGCCGATCATGTTCGTCGCTTCCGTTCGGCTCACCGGCGTCACCCGGAAGGTGACGTCCTTGAGCACTTCCACGAAGATTCCGCCGAGACCGAACATCATGGTGGGTCCGAATGTGGGATCGTTCACCGATCCCAGAATCACCTCGGTCCCATGGGGCGCCATCTCCTGGATCACCACGCCGTGGATGTCCGCGTCCGCCTTGTAGGCCTTGGCGTTCGACAGGATCGTCCGGTAGGCCTCGCGGATTCCCGCCTCGTCCTCGATCCCCACCTTGACGCCGCCGGCGTCCGATTTGTGGAGGATGTCGGGGGAGACGATCTTCATCACGATCGGGAAACCGATCGCGGCGGCGGTCTTCGCCGCTTCGTCCTCGTTTTTGGCGAGCCGGGTTTGCGTGATCGGAAGGCCGTACAGGTCGAAGACCGTCTTGGCCTCTACCTCGGTGAGAACGCCGCGGCCGTCGGCGCGGGCGCCGGCGATGATCTTGAGCGCCTCGTCCCGTTTCCCGGATTCGACGACGGGGACCTCTTCCCGTTTCTTGGCGTGCATCTTGGTGTAACGATTGAGCGCCGCCATGGCGTCCACGGCGATGTCCGGGGCGCCGTAGGCGGGGACACCCTGCTCCAGCAACCACCGCATGGCCTTGGCGCTTTCCTCGCCGCCGACGAAACTGACGGTCACCGGTTTGTCCTTCACGCCCGAGGCGTCGATGGCCTTCTTGATCCCCTTCGCGATCTCCAGGGGATCGGTGATGGCGGTCTCGCAGTAAAGCACCACCAGGCCGTTCACCCAGGGATGGGCGATGGCGTAGCGGACCGAATCTTCATACCAGTCGAGGCCGGCCATGCCGGTCAGGTCCACCGGGTTCTTAGCGGAGCCGAATTCGGGCATGTGCTTCTTGAGTTCTTTTTGCGCCTCCTCGGGGGCGAACTTCAGCGGCAGGCCGAAACGCTCCGCCGCGTCGGTGGCGAGCACGCCCACGCCGCCGCCGTTGGTGATGATGAGGAGATTGTCCCCCTTCATCGGCGGTTGCATGGAGAAGGCGAGGGAGAGATCGAAGAGGTTGTCCAGGTGGCGCGCCGTCACGACGCCGGCCTGGTCGAAGGCGGCGCCGTACACCTTCGCCGCGCCCGCAAGCGAACCGGTGTGGGAGGCGGCCGCCGCGGCGCCGTGCTCCGAGTCGCCCGCCTTCAGCGCCACGATCGGCTTCTCGGATTTACGGGCGACCTCGATGAATCGCCGGCCGTCCTTGAAACCTTCGATATAGAGGGTAATGCAGCCCGTGTTCTCGTCGTGGCTCAACCACTCCACCGCGTCGGCGAAGTTCACGTCGGACATGTTGCCGATGGAGATGAGCTTGTCGAAACCGACGCGCCGGGTGAATGTGGCGGCGTCGATGGCGATCAGGAGCGCGCCGCTTTGGGAGACCAACGAGGCCTTGCCGGGGAGCGGCAGGAAGGGGGCGAAGGAGGCGTTGAGCTTGTCCGAGTTGGAGAGGGTGCCCACGATATTCGGGCCGAGGATGCGCATCCCGTAGGAGCGGGCGATCTCGACGAGCCGGTTCTCCAGGTCCCTCTCGCCCACCTCGCTGAAGCCGGAGGCGATGATGATGAGACCCTTCACGCCCTTCTTGCCGCAGTCCTCCACCGCCTGCGGAACCATGACGGCGGGGACGGTGATGGCGGCTGCGTCGACTTCGCCCGGCACGTCCGCCAGGCTCGGGTACACCTTGATGCCGAGGATCTCGTCCGCCTTCGGGTTGATCGGGTAGATTCGCCCCTCGTATTTCGCGTCGATCAGGTTCTTGACCACCGCGTAGCCGATCTTCCCCGGCTTGCTCGACGCACCGATGATCGCGACCGATTTCGGCCGGAACAATCCGTCCAGTGATGCTGTTGCCACGTTCCTATCTCCTGTGTCCTGTCGGAATGAGGTGACCAGTCCGCCTCTTATTCGGATTATCGGTTCCGTGGGTCGGACCCCGAGACCGAGACGTGATTCTCTTCCCGCTCTTTCCCCTCGTATTATCCTAACGTCTTGGCGTTACTGGGGATGCGGCCCCTTTTGGGTCGTGCGATTCACTCGCCGGGGCTCACAGCGGACCGTGCCGGGAACCGGGGTATCACGCCGAGGACCTCTTATTGTCGCCCCATGGGACCGAATCCGTCAAGGCCCCCTTTCCCTTTACTTCAGGGCCTCTTCGGAGCTGAAGGGGCGGTCCGGCCGGAGGGCGTGGAGCACCTCGCCGTCGCTCTCGTTCGATTCTCCGGCGAGGGCGCGGGCGACCAGATCCCCCACGCCCGGGCCGAGCATGAAACCCTGGCCGCACATGCCGACCGCCGCCCAGTGGTTCTCCGGGCCGAGCCGCCCGACGATGGGGGAACCGTCCGGCGTCTGCGGATAATTCCCCCGCCAGACGCGGCGGACCTTCAGGTTGGCGAGGCGCGGTAGAAGATCGACCATGCGCGGCGCCACCAGCGGCAGGAACTCGCTCGTCTCGTCGACGCTCGTGCCGAGGATGGGCGGGTCGGGGGTCATGCAGAAGACGATCTGGCCGGTGTCGTGTTGGTAGAAGTAGTAGTTGGCGGAACCGGGCGCTTTGCGGATGTCCACCACCATCGGGTCGAAGAAACGTTTCACCGGCTCGGTGATCCCCGACTCGTGACAGTCCGGCGTGACGGGAAGACGAACGCCGGCCATCGCGCCCACCTCTTTCGCGAAGGAGCCGGCGCAGTTGACCACGGCCCCGCAGGCGTAGCTCCCCCGGTTCGTCGTCACCGCCTTTACGCGCCCCCCTTCGATCCGGAGCCCGCTCACCTTCTCCCGAAAGCGAAAGACCGCGCCCAGCCGGACCGCCCGCCGGTGAAAGGCGTAGCCGCTCCGCACCGGATGGGCGCTCCCGTCCTCCGGCGAGTGGGTGCCGCCGAGAAGCCCTTCCCCGTTGATCCCCGGAATCAGCCGCCGCATTTCCTCCGCCTCGATCCAGCGGATGTTCAGTCCCGCCGCCTGCTGTTTGGGGATCATTCCCCGGAGAAGCGCCGCGATCGTTTCGTCGTAGGCGACGTAGGCGTAGCCCCCTTCGCGCCAGCCGATCTCTTCGCCGTGTCGTTCCTTCCAGGCGCGGAAGGTCTCGAGAGAGTGCAGGCAGAGGGCGACCTTCGCCGGCTCGCTATGGGTGGCCCGTATGCCGCCGATGGCGCATTTGTTGTTTCCCTGGCCGGCGGAGGCGTGCTCGTCGATGCAGAGAACGCGGATCTTCCTTTCGGCGAGGCTCATGGCGAGAGGGACGCCCACGCTCCCCGCGCCGATCACGACGACGTCCCAGGCGCGCCCGCTCATCGGTCCGACCTCCCGCCCGAAAACCATCCGAGGGGCGTTTCCGCGAAGAGCGGCCTGTCGGTAAAGGGGGTGATCTCCTCGTCGGGGATTCCCTCCTCGCGGCAGAGACGCGCCAGGAGCGGACGGCAGGTCTTCCCGCCGCAGGCGCCGTAGCCGCAGCGGGTGAGCGCCTTGATCTCGTTCATGTCGCGCACGCCCCCCCGAAGGAGGGAGCGGATCTCACCGACGGTTACCCGCTCGCAGCGACAGAGGATCGCGTCGTCCGCGAGAAGACTCTCCCACGGCTCCGGCTCCGGCGACGTCTCCTCCGGTGACTGCACGCGCACCCCCGCGATCCGGTTGGCGATCGCCGCGGGCGCCTCGATTCGGAGAAGGAGCGTCCCCGGCGTCGACTTGGGCCGGAGGATCTTGAGGAGCCGCCCCCGCCCGAGCGCTTCGCCGGCGTGATCGACCACGGCGATCTCCTCCCCCTCGGCGACGCGCCACGCGCCCAGCTCGAAGGGGACGATCACGACGGGGCTCTCCGGGTCCTTGCGGCGGTCCACCAGCGTGACCGCCAGGCCGGGGCAGATGGTGACGCACTTCATGCAGCCGGTGCAGTCGCCGTCGAATTCGGGCATGCCGAGGATCGGGTGGTCTTCGGTGTGGATCAGGTTGTTCGGACAGACGGTCATGCAGGGGTTGCAGGGGATCTCCTGCGTGCAGTGGAGGATCGGGTAGATCCCCTCGCGGCGCGTTTCTTCCTCATAAGGATGAACCGCTCCGCCGGGGCTCTTCAGCACCTCCGCCTTGACGCTCCACTCTTCCGGGATCGCCCGGTCCGTGGCGCCCAGGTCGCGGGCGATCTCGATGCCCCGAATCTTGCCGGAGAACATGGCGGCGCTCGCTTCGGCGATCTCCTCGGCGTCGCCGGCGAGGCGCGAATCGACGCCGAAGGCCAGCGCCTTTTCGTGGAACTCGTTCACCGGATCGAGGCCGACGGCGATGAGGAGCGTGTCGACGCGGTAGGTCTTTTCCGTTCCCGGGATCGGGCGGAACGCCTCGTCCACGGCGGCGACGGTCACCGCCTCCAGGCCCTCGCTCCCGTGGGCGGCGATCACCGTGTGGCGTGTGTAGATCGGCACGCCGAGCCGGCGGATCTTGTCGGCGTGCACGTAGTACCCGCCGCAGGTTTCCAGCGCCTCCGCCAAGCCGACCACGGTCATGTCCGCCTGCAATGCGTGATAGGCGGCGATCAGCCCCACGTTCCCGCCGCCGAGCACGAAGATCCGGTCCGACGAGCGGACGGCGTCCCGGTTGACCAGCGTCTGGAAGGCGCCCGCGCCGTAGACGCCGGGGAGGTCGCAGCCGGGGAAGACGATCGACTTCTCCCGCGCGCCGGCGGAAACGAGGAGCGTCTTCGGCGCTACGATCTTGTAGCCGTCGGAGCGCCGGATCCCGATCGTCCGGTCGCTGTACACGCCGAGGGCGATCGATTGGAGCCACACGTCGACGTCCGGGAGTTCCGCGATCTCCCTTTCCAGGATGCGGGCGATCTCGGTCCCCCGCGTTCCGGCGTGGCAGTCCTCGACGGAGCCGAAGAACTTATGGGTCTGAAGCACCAGCTTGCCGCCGAGGCGATCCTTGTCGTCCGCCAGGATCGTTCGGACACCGACCTTCCCCAGCTCGATCGCCGCCGCCATCCCCGAGGGGCCGGCGCCGAGGATCAGCACGTCCGTCTCGATCCTCTCCGGCGGATCCACGCCGGGGGGCGGAACCTCGAGCAGCTCGGGGAGTCCCTCCAGGCTCCGCACGTCCATCCCCTCGCGGAGAGGCGTGACGCAGCTTTTCAGGGGGACGCCGTCGATGATGAGCGTGCACTGGGCGCACTGGCCGTTGGCGCAGTAGATCCCCTGCGCCCCGCCGTCCTTGTGGTGATGTCCGAAGACCCGGACGCCGCCGGCGAAGAGGGCGGAGGAGACCGCCTCTCCCTCGCGGCCTTTCAGGTCTCGGCCGTTGAAGGTAAAACGAACCGTCCGGCCGCCGGCCGGATCGAAGACGGGATGCCGGGTGATTCGTCCGCTGTCGCTTTCCGGCGTCAAGTCGTCACACTCCTCGAGGATGAAGCCAACCGGGGACGCGATCCACGAGTGTACACCGGGTAACGATGGTTAGGCAATCCCCGGCGGCAGGGGGGAGGGCGCCGTGCGCGCCCCGCAACTCGTTTGGCGGTTTTGAGTTGCGAGGACAGGGCGGGCGGCCCGGGGCTCATCGAAAACGCCCCGGACCGCCGCGCTCGGGGTCAGCGGATCGCCGTCTCCTCGTAGAGAAGGGCGCCGCCGTCGGTCAGCAGTTTCCATGTCGCGGTCAGATCGTCGCGGATGAAGTGATAGAGGGCGACCCGCGCCAGATAGGAAAAGTCGAGTTCGCCGCTCATGATCGATTCCACGAGTCCCTTTTCCTTCGGGAAATGGGTCACGTTCACCATCTCGTCCTCGGGAATCTCGGCGAGATCCCGGGCGAGGGCGACGGCGCGGTCCATGCCGCCGATCCCGTCGATCAACCCGTTGGCGAGGGCCTGCCTGCCCGTCCAGACGCGGCCGTGGGCGAGCTTTTCCGCCTCCTCGAAGGTCATGCCGCGTTTCTCCGCCACGTCGCGGAGCCACATGTTGAAGCCTTCCCAATGGTTCTCGGTGAAGCGTTCCCACTCCTCGTCGGTGAAGTCGCGCTGACTCGACCAGATGAGTCCCATCGGCCCCTTCTCCAACGTGTCGTGGGTGAAGCCGAGCTTTTCGTGGAGGCCGCTGATGTTCATCTTGGCGCTGATGGAGCCTATGGAGCCGGTGATCGTCGTGGGGTCGGCGATGACCCGCGTCCCGCGGTAGGCGATGTAGTAGCCGCCCGAAGCGGCCACGTCGACCATGCTCACCACCACCGGTTTCTCGGCGGAGGCGATCTCCACCGCCCGGGCGATCAGATCGGAGGTGAGCGACGATCCGCCGCCGCTGTTCACGCGAAAGACGATCGCCGCCACGTCGTCGTCCTCGCGCGCCGCCCGCAGGTCCTCGGCGACCGACTCGTGTCCCATGAGGATTCCCAACATGGGATCCACCTTGCTCTTCCGGCCGGCGATGGTCCCCTCGGCGTGAACGACGGCGATCGTCTTCTTCCCCTCGCGATCCAGATCCTTCCAGGTGACGTCGCCGTAGCGCCCCTCATCGACGAGGGGGAGATCATCGTCGTCGTCGTCACTCTCCTCCTCCGCGCCGCCGTCCTCTCCCTCGATCGAATCGATCAGCTCGTCCCAGTAGGCGATTCGGTCGGCGAGGCCTCCCTCGACCGCTTCCTCGGAGGTGAAGAGGGCGTGCTCCATCAGCGCCGTCGCCTCTTCCTCGCTCATGCCGCGGTCTTCGCGGATCGCGTCCATGAACATCGCCCACTGCTCGTCCATCAGCCAGCGTCGGTTCTCCATCGCCGGTTCGGAGAGTTTTTCGCGGGTGACCAGCTCGGCGGCGCTCTTGTAATCCTTGATCTTGTGAACGTTCGGTTTCACGCCGATCTTGTCGAGGGTCTTCTTCACGTGCGTCGACATCATCGCCATCCCGGTGAACTGGATGTACGCCGGCGGCGGGATGAAGATGGAGTCGCAGGCGGAGGCGAGGTAGAAGGTGCGCCGGTCCATCGAGTCCGCCCATCCGTAGACCGGCTTGCCGGAGTCGCGGAGACGGTGCACCGCGCCGCGAATCTCCTCGAGCATCGCCGTGCCGGCGCCGCTGGCGGCGGAGAGCTTCAGGATCACGCCGGCGACGCGATCGTCGTAACGCGCCTTGTCCAGGTTGTCCAGCGTCCGGGAAAGGGTGCGGGGCGAACCGCCGACGATCTCCGCCAGCAATCCGCCGGGCGGGTCGTACTCGGTGATCTCGCCGTACAGATCGATGACGAGCCAGGAGCCGTCCTCGATCTTCTCCTCGTCCCCGTGGAGGGCGGCGGCGCCGATTCCGATCAGCAGCAGAATCAGCACCGCGAAGGCGAGGAGGGATGCGAAAAAGGATCGGAGAAAGGGGTGGGATCGGGATCTCACGGTTTGCCTCCTTGCGCGTTGGACTACGCGTATTTCGTGGGCATGACGGAAGCCGGGCGCGGGACGGGTGGGCATCGCCGGCCGCTTGATTTCTCATACGTTTCGGCGCCGGAACCGGTTTCACCCTCCGGCGACGCAGGGATTGTAGCAGCCCGGAGGCGGCCGCGCCAGAACGGGACGACGGTCTTTCGGGCGGCCTTTCTCGAGGGACGAAGAAACGCCCCGCCCGGCGGTCCGGACGGGGCGTCGGTGCGTCAGTGCCGGAATCCGGGATCAGTCCTCCGGATAGAAGGGGGCCCAGTCCGGTTGGTCGTAGGAGAGGACGCCGTACTGGCTCGAAGAGGCGACTTCCACCGGAGTGGAAACCGACAGGCCGGTGCCGGCGGCGGTGTACGACGCCCGGTAGAGCGACGTGGCGCTCGGCATGAAGCGGTCGAAGGCGATCTCGTCGTGCATGGGCGACGGGGCGATCCAGTTCAGCGGTTGCGGGGAGGTGCCCAGCACGGAGGTGATGTCCGTCACGGTCCTCGAGTCGACGTGAATGGCCCGGATCTTCCGGTCCGCTCCGTCCAGCTGATTGACGAAGAGGAACTCGCCGTCGTGGGACCAGCCGCCGCGGCGGACGTCGGAGAATCCGTCAAAGACGTTCACCACTTCCTTGTCGCTTCCGTCCGCGTCCATCACGACCCAATCATAGTGAAGCGCCTTGCTCGTGGTGAGCGTCCGCGCGAAGAAGGCGATCTTCGTTCCGTCCGGCGACCAGACCGGTTGATAACACCACACGATGGTGACGTCCGTGCCGTCCGGCTCCTCCAACGCCTCGTCCTCGTAGGTGAGCTGGGTGAGGCCGGTGCCGTCCTCGTCGACGACGAAGATGTTGCGTCCGGGGTAGTACGAGCCGACGCCGGCCGCCTCGAAGACGATTCTCTCCTCCGCCGGGGATCCGTCCAGGGCCGCCACGTTGAGACGCGCGTGGTCGGTGAGTTTCTCCACGTTCAGGCCGTCGAAGGCGTCGCATCCCCAGATCGCCTGTTCGCCGCTCTGATCGACCTTGGCCCGGAAGTAGACGCGACGGCAGCCGTAACCGAAGGTCCACAGAGTCCCGTTCTCGTGATAGGCGCCGCTCGGCTCCACGATCACCGAGTCCCTTCCGGTGGCGGGATCGATGATGGCGTACTCGCCGCCCGAGGAGGCGACCAGCATCAGGCTGCTCGGGAGGGTGGTGTCCACCGCGATGTTGGAGAGGTCGGACCAGTTCGGCTCTTCATCGGCGGTCTTCATCGCGAAGAAGTACTCCGTCCCGCCGCGAAGACCGGTGACGGTGAATGTCTGCTGGACGCCCGCCGCGGCCGGATTCGGCTCGCCGCTGGCGGCGGTCGCGTTCGACCAGTTGCCGGCGGTGATGGTCGCCTCGGCGTAACGGATGTCGTAGGAGTTCGCCGTGCCGCTCGTGGTGTCGTCGCCGACGGCGGTCCAGGTGAGCTTGATGCTGTTCTCCGTGGCGTCCGACGCGACCAGGGTGCTCACCGCCGAGGGCGCGATCACGTCGCCGGTGCCGGACGGGTTGTCGTCGCCGCCGTCGTCGCAGGCGAGGAGGAACAGGGGGAGGACGGCAAGCATGGCGATCCACTTGCGGGGGGGTCTCATTCGCGGCTCCTTTCGGGTTTTGTGATCAACAACGATGCTCGGGAACCGCGCCGAACGACGACACACCTCCCAAACCTTTCAGCGTGCGGATACTTTACGGGCGATGGAGGGAAAAAACCAAGAAAAATCGGCGCGGGAGCCGAATCGACGCGAGGAGTACGATATAGGAAGGAATGCCCCGCCCGGCGGTCCGGACGGGGCGTGGAATGTCGCGTGAATCGTGTGCCCGATCAGTCCTCCGGATAGAAGGGGGCCCAGTCGGGATCGTTATAGCTGGGGCCGGCGGTCACGTTGTTGATGAGCTCCGCCAAATTCGAGACGGAGAGACCGGTCCCGGCCGCCGAGTAATCCGCCGTGAAGAGCGGGCTGCCGCTCGGGTAGAAGCGGTCGAAGGCGATCTCGTCCGTCTGAGGAGACGGGGCGATCAGATTGACGGGGTAGGGGGTGCTCCCCAGTCCCGCCGTGATATTCGACTCGTTCAATGTGGCGAGGTGCAGGGCGAGGATCTTGCGCGCCGAGCCGTCGGCGTGGTTGATGAAGAGGAACTCCCCGTCCCGGGACCAGCCGCCGCGCCGGTAATGGGCGTCGCCGGAGTGTACGAAGACGATTTCCTTGTTGCTCCCGTCGGCGTCCATCACGATCCAATCGAAATGCGGGTTGGTTCCGAAATCGGTGACCGTCACGTTCGCCCAGTAGGCGATCTTGGTTCCGTCCGCCGACCAGAGGGGCATGTAAGACCAGTTGACGCGGACGTTGGTGCCGTTCGGCTCCTGGAGCATTTCCTCGTTCGTGGTGAGCTGAGTGAGGCCGGAGCCGTCTTCGTCGATCGCGAAAATGTTGGTTCCCGGATAGTGGGGATCGACGCCGGTGGCCTGGAAGACGATCTTCTCCTCCGTCGGCGAGCCGTCCAGATCGCCCACGTCCATCCGCGTATGGTCGGTGATCATCTCCACGTTCGCGCCGTCGAAAGCGTCGCAACCCCAGATCGCGGATGCGCCGCTCACGTCGACCCGGCAATCGAAGTAGACCCTGCGGCAGCCGTAGCCGAAGGTCCAGGCCGTGGCCGTATAATTCACGTTCGGCTCGATCTCCACCGAATCCTGGCCGGTGGCGGGATTCACGATCACGTAGTGGCTCCCCCGGGAGGCCACCAGGATCAGGCTGCTCGGAAGGGTGGTGTCCACCGCCACGTTGGAGAGACCGGACCAGTTGGGCACCTCGTCGCCCGCCTTCATGGCGAAGAAGTACTCCGTCCCACCTTCGAGGTCGGTGACGGTGAGGGTCTGCTGCGTCCCCGCCGCGGCCGGATTCGGCTCGCCGGTCGCCTGCGTGGCGCTCGACCAGTTCGCGGCGGTGATGGTCGCCTCGGCGTAACGGATGTCGTAGGAGCTCGCCGTGCCGCTCGTGGTGTCGTCTCCGGTGGAGGTCCAGGTGAGCTGGATCGACGTCCGCGTCGCGTCCGACGCGACCAGGTCGCTCACCGCCGAGGGCGCGATCACGTCGCCGGTGCCGGACGGATTGTCGTCGTCGCCGTCGCCGCAGGCGAGAAAGAGGATGGGGAGGATGGCAAGCATGGCGATCCACTTGCGGGGGGTTCTCATGAGCGGCTCCTTTCGAAGCTGGTGGTGATCCGGCGCGGGAAGACGCGGCCCGTCGCGCCTCCGCGGACCGAAGGGCGTGGATAAACCCTATAGTGATGAATAAGGGATGTCACGGGAAAAAGCCCGGCCGGCGGGGGCGGTGGGCGCCGGCGCGGCGGGGCGAAGGGGATCAATCCTCGGGAAGGAGTCTCTCGGTCCTTTCGTAGATCACGCCTCGCTCTTTCTGATAGGCGAGAAGCCGCTCGAAACAACCCGGCTCGGCGCCGAGATACTCGGGGGGACAGATCCCTTTGCGGTCGAAGGATCCGTCCAGAAGGAGCGTCGCCGCGGCGGTCGCCGTGTAGCCGGTGGTGCGCGCCATGGAACTGGTGCGGGTTTCCTCGTCGTAGCGGTCGAAGAGATCATAGACGATTTCCACCGGCTTTCCCTCCCGTCGGCCTCGAAGAATCGCCCGCATCACCGTCAGCTCCGGTTCGTCCTCGGCGAGGCGCCAGCGCGGGAAGAGCAGCCGCGCGGTGACGTCGATGGGCCTCACCGTCGCGCCGTTCACGTCGATCGGTTCCTTGTCGAAGAAGCCGCTCTCCAGGAGGAGGCGGATGTACTCGAAGTGCCCCGGGTAGCGGAGCGTCTTCTCCCGCATGTTCGGGACCTTCATGGTACGAAGGAGCGTGCGGAGCCCGTCCGTGTTGGACGCCTCCAGCGTCCCCACCGGATCGATGTCCACGTACTCCGCGCCGGAGAGGACCGGCCGGGTGACGACGCGGCCGTTCTCGACGAGGCGGGCGGGGCGGATGTATTCCTCGAAGACGTCGATGGGGGAGAAGGGGGCCTTGTACTGGTAAGGCCAGGTCCGCTTCACCGGGAGGCCGCCGACGACGCACTCGAAGTCCTCCACCTCCATGCGCGCGGCGTGGTGGCCGAGGATCACGTTGGACATTCCCGGCGCGACGCCGCAGTCCACGACGGCGGTGACGCCTTTCTCCTTGGCCATCTCATCGAGGGCGAAGGCGTCCTCGTCGAAGAAGGAGATATCCACGATGTTCCGGCCCGCCTCGATCACGGCGCGGACCGTCTCGAAGCCGAGGAATCCGGGGACGGCGCCGATCACCAGGTCCTGGCCCGCCGCGGCGCGGCGAACCGCCTCCTGATCCGCGGCGTTCAGCGCCACGACGCGGATCGGGTGGTGCTCCCGAATGAGGGCGAGGCGCTCTTCGTCGATGTCCGCGAGGGTGGTGTCGAAGGCGCGGCAGAGGTCCACCGCCATCGCCCGGCCGACCATGCCGGCGCCGATCACGAGTATTTTTTGCATAAAGCGTCTCCGCGTGAAGGTCTTTCAGGATCGCCCTAACGATAGCACGGGGAACGGGTTTCGGCAACCACGGTCCGGCAGGACGGGCTACGGCGACGCGGCCTTCGTCACCGAAGAAGGGGAGGACCGGCGGGGGCCGGGGCGCGCCGCGCCGATCACCCGCCGATCACCTTGACCAGTACGCGTTTCCGCCGTTTCCCGTCGAACTCGCCGTAGAAGATTTGCTCCCAGGGGCCGAAATCGAGACGGCCGTCGGTGACCGCCACCACCACTTCTCGTCCCATGATTTGGCGTTTGTGGTGGGCGTCGCCGTTATCCTCGCCGGTCCGGTTGTGGCGGTAGCGTTCCGGCGACGGATCGAAGGGGGCCAGCTCCTCGAGCCATCGCTTGTAGTCCTCGTGAAGGCCGGGCTCGTCGTCGTTGATGAAGACCGACGCGGTGATGTGCATGGCGTTCACCAGGCAGAGCCCTTCCCGGATCCCGCTCTTTCGCACGACCCCCTCCACTTCGGCGGTGATGTTCCGGAACGCCATCCGTTCAGGAACTTCGAAGGTCAAATATTCGGTCGCGGATTTCATTCTTTCCTTTCCGTCGCCGGCGCCGGTCCGCCGGGCGGCGCGGCCCTTTCTCGGCGTTGATCAGCGAACCTTCTGCATCAGCTCCAGGAATTCCTCGTAATGCATGGCTTCCCAGCTCTCGGCTGTGACCGCCCCCTCGCTCCGGCTGATGAGAGACACCTGGTGCGCCGTCTTCACGTCCGGCGCCTCGTAGATGTCCATGAAATCGTAGGGGCCGAGCAGGGCGTAGTGGGCGACCCACTTCACCTCGGGGCAAACGCTCTTCACTTTTTTCATCCATTCCTTCCCCATGGCGCGGCGGCCCTCCGCGTCGCGCAGCGCCTCCGGGGCGAGCCGGGTCATCAGTACGAACGTCGGCATGCGGCACCTCCTTGATTCCGGGCGGAACGCCGCGCTCCGGCGCACACGCCCGACTTTTCCACATTCCGCTGGACAGAACGATTATCCTCGTCTTTATGATGGTTTCCAAGAGGCTTCTCGACAGGGGGGAGCGTCACCCCTCGAAAGGATCCCGTTCATGCGCAAACGAATCGCCGTCTTGCTCGCGATCCTCGCCGGCGTCCTCCTTCTGGCGGCGGCCGCCTTCCTGATTTTCTTTCCCGCCGACCGGACCGGCCGGATCCTGGCGGACCGCGTGGCCGGCGCCCTCGGCGCGCCGGTGTCTCTGGAGGAGGCGCGGCCGAGCCTCCGCCCACTCGGTCTCGCCTTCCGCGGGCTCCGCGTAGAGGGAGGCGGCGTGCCGGGGGGCGCGCCGGACGTCACCCTCCGGGAAGGAACGCTCGACCTCCGATTTCTCCCCCTTCTACGCCGCCGCATCGAGGTGGACCGCGTCCTCCTCACCGGCCTGGATGTGACGTTTGTCCTTCCGGAGAGGGAAGCCGTTCAAGAGGGAGCGCCCCCTTCGCCCGCGGATGGGGCGCCGCCGATCGCCGCTCCGCCGGGAGAACAGGCGGTTTCGGAAGGTTCCTCCTTCGCCCTTCTGCTTTCCTCCGCGGAGATCCGCGAGGCGAACCTCCGTCTCATCGATCCCGCGGACGGCGGGGAGATCCGTCTCGAGGGGATCGAGGCGCGGACCGGGCTCCGTGCGGAGAGGGACGGCGAAGCGGAAGCGCGCGGTGAAGTGACGATCGAGCGCGTGACCGCGTCGCGGCTCGACTCGGCCGGTCTGGCCGGAGGGATCGGTCCGATACGGATCCGCTACGACGGGCTCTATCGCGCCGACGGCACGGCGGAGGTGCGCGAGATCGCCGTCGCCCTCCGCGACTTGGAGATCGCCTTCAACGGCTCTCTCGCCGGGCTCCCCGATGAGCCGGAGGGGACCCTCTCCTTCTCGGCGCCCGGCCTCGAGACGGCCGACCTTCTCTCCCTCCTCCCGGTCCCGGCCGACGGCCCACTCCCGTGGAGCGGACGGGGGCCGGTCTCCCTGGACGGGGAGGTCGCTCTCCGCCCGCCCGCTCCCGTGGATTTCCGCGTCCTCCTCGTTCTCGGCGGCCTCGAGGTGCGCCGCGAAGGGGCGGCGGAACCGATCCGTTCGGTGACCGGCCGCCTGGAGATCACGCCGGAAGAGGTGCGGCTCGAGAACGTGGGCGCGGTGATCGGCGCCGATTCGGTCCGGATCGACGGGACGGCGGCCCCTCTGCGCGAGCCGCGGATCGACCTCGCGGTGATCGGCGCCGTCGATCTGGAGGCGCTCGCCCGAACCGGCCTTCTTCCGGCGGGGGTGACCGCGAAGGGCGCGGTGAGGTTGGACCTCCGCGCCGCCGGTCCCGCCGCCGAGCCGGAGAAGATCCGCCTGTCGGGATCGGCCCGCTTCGACCGTGTCGCCTATCGTTCCGCCGCCCCCGATCTGGACGTGGCGGGGGGGTCGGGCGAGTTGCTCTTCGAGGAAAACCGTTTGCGTCTTAACAAATTAAAAGCGAAGCTGAACGGCTCTCCCCTGGAGCTGACGGCGCGGATCGACGATCCTCTCGGGGCGCGTCGCGTCGACGCCGACCTTCGCCTCGGCCGCCTCGATCTCGACCGGATTCTCGCGCCCCTCGACTCGACCGCCGCCCCGGCGAAGGGAGGGGCGAAGCGGACCGCTCCGGCGGCGCCCGCGGGGCCGCCCCTCCCGCCGGTGCCGCCGATCACCCTTTCCGGCCGGGCGCGGATCGACACGATCGTCACCGGCGGCAACCTCTTTCTCGGGTTCGAGGCGAAGCCGTCGCTGACCGGCGGGAACGGCCCCCTCGCCGCGACGATGGGGACGGCCGTGATCGGCGACATCCGCCTCCGCAAGGCCCGCGCCGACCTGGTTCTGAAGGATGGCTCCCTCGGGGGGATCCTCGCCGCCGACAGCGCCGCCCTCGGCCGCGTGCCTCTCCACGACATGCGCTGCCGCCTCGCCCTCGGCCTGGAGGGACGCCTCGCCGTCGACTCGGTCCGCGCCCGCGTATTCCGCGGCCGGATCGAGGGGGACGCGCGGGTCGACATCCGCGGCCGGGACGACAGCTCCTACCGCGCACGCGTCCGCGCCGAAGAGATGGAAGCGAACGATTTTCTCTCCCGCCTGACGCCGGCGCGTGACGTTCTCTTCGGCCGCTTTCAAATGGAATCGGAATGGGAGGGGAGGGGGCTCTCGCCGGACACGATGCTCGCCCACCTCGCCGCCGCGGGCACGATGCGCGTGGAGAACGGCCGCCTCCGAAACCTGGAAGCCATCGACATGATCTCGGAACTGCTCGGCCGGGGCAAGACGGGGGAACTTCCCTTCCGCGCCCTCTGGTCCGATTTCGCCGTGCGGGACCGCAAGGTGGTCTTCGACGATCTGCAGGCGCGCGCCGACGACGCGGATTGGACCGTCTCCGGATCGATCGGTTTCGGAGGCGCCCTGGACTATAAGATCCAGGCGCTCCTCTCGGAGGAACTCTCCCGCAAGTACCGCGGAAACGCGCTCCTCGGCGCTCTTCTCGGCGGCGGGGAGGGACGCGTGCCGGTCCATCTTCGCCTCACCGGGACGACGAAGAAACCGAAGGTGTCGTTGGACGCGGCGGAAACCCTGGACGGCGGCGTCGGCGGCGTTCTCAAGAGGCTGCAGGGAAAGTGATCCCGCTCCGCCGGGGCGCTCTCTCTCCGCGCCCCACGGCGTGTCGGGCCGCCCTCTTGCCGTAAGGCGGCTTTCCGGCTATTTTCCGGAGAGGCGCGGCCGAACCGGAGCGCGCCGCCGGAGGATGTTCACTGGTGAAGGGTTCCATTCGGGGTTTGCTTCTCTGGGCGATCGCCGCGGCGATCACCGTCGGCGCCGCCGGGCATCAGCGCGCCACCGGACCGACCTATCCTCTGGAGGAGAAGGTCCGCCTCGGTTCGCGGGAGACGGTCGTCGTTTTCGAAAGAAGCCACGGCGGTCCCGGCGACCAGACGGTGGAGGCGGCGGGCCTCTCCCGGACGGCGGAGGGGGATCTCCTCTGGAGGCGCTATCCGACCGACGATCCGTTCGAAAGCGCGCCGATGACCCGCGAGGGGGACCGTCTCGTCGGCCGCATCCCCCACCAACCGCCCGCGGGAAAGATCGAGTACTCTCTCCTTCTTCGGGACGGGAGCGAGAGGGTCCGCGCGCCGGCGGATCGGACCGTGGTGACGCGCTTCAAGGGCGCGGTTCCGGCGGCGGTCCTCGTCCCGCATATCCTCCTCATGTTCGTCGCCATGCTCTTCTCCAACCGGACCGGCGTCGAAGCGATCCGGAACGGCCCGCGGCTCGCGGTTTACGCGCGAATCACTTTTCTTTTTCTCCTGGCGGGCGGGATGATCCTCGGTCCGGTGGTGCAGAAATTCGCTTTCGGCGCTTTCTGGACCGGCGTCCCCTTGGGTTTCGACCTGACCGACAACAAAACGCTGGTCGCCTTTCTCGGGTGGATCGCGGCGCTCGCCGCCCTCCGCCGCCGCGCCCGCTCCGCGCGCTGGTGGGTTTTCGCCGCCGCCCTGCTTCTCTTCGCGATCTATCTGATTCCGCACAGCATGATGGGGTCGGAGCTGGACTGGGAGAGCGCGCCGGTTCGGTGATGCCCCGCCGCCGCGCCCCTCTCGCGCCGTCCCTCCCTTTTTCGCTATAATGAGGAAGATACCGGTGGCGGGCCGCCGCGCGCGCGGTCTCTTTGCAAGCCGGGGCGAGGAGGCGTGATCGACATGTTCGCCATGGTACTGCATGAACAGGGGAAGCCGCTCCGTCCCGAGGAGATCCCGCGCCCCGAACCGGGGCCGGAGGAGGTGCTGGTGCGCGTGCGCGCCTGCGGCGTCTGCCGAACCGACCTGCACGTGGTGGACGGGGACCTGAAGGAGCCCAAGCTCCCTCTCGTGCCGGGGCACCAGATCGTCGGCGAGACGGTCGCGGTGGGCGCCGAGGTTCGGGACGTCGTCGTCGGCGACCGGGTCGGCATCCCCTGGCTCGGCGGCGTTTGCAACCGCTGCGTCTACTGCCGGAGCGGCCGGGAGAACCTGTGCGCCGGGGCGCGCTTCACCGGTTACCAAGTCGACGGCGGTTTCGCCGAGTACGCCGCCGCGGATCGGCGGTTCGCCTTTCCCGTCCCCGAGGGATACCCGGACCTGCAGGCGGCGCCCCTCCTCTGCGCCGGGCTGATCGGCTACCGCGCGTTTCGCATGGCGGGCGACGCGCAGAGGATCGGCATGTACGGTTTCGGCGCGGCGGCGCACCTCATCACCCAAGTGGCGGTTCACCTCGGACGGAAGGTGTACGCCTTCACGCGTCCCGGCGACGAGGAGGCGCAGCGCTTCGCGCGACGGATGGGCGCGGTCTGGGCGGGGGCTTCCGGCGAGGCGCCCCCGGAGCCTCTGGACGCGGCGATTCTCTTCGCGCCGGCGGGGGAACTGGTCCCGGCGGCGCTCGCCGCGACGGCGCGCGGCGGGCGGGTCGTCTGCGCCGGAATCCACATGAGCGACATCCCCTCTTTCCCCTACTCGATTCTGTGGGAGGAGCGATCGATCGTCTCCGTCGCCAACCTCACGCGCCGGGACGGCGTGGAGTTTCTCGATCTGGCGCCGCGCGTCCCGGTCCGGACGGAGGTCGTCCCCTATCCCCTTCGCGAAGCGAACCGCGCGCTGGACGATCTGCGCGCCGGACGGCTGACCGGCGCGGCGGTGCTCGTCGTCGACCGATGAGCGCCGGCGTTGCGAACCGGCATCGAGGAGAGTAGTTTGTAGGCGATCGGTCCCGAGCGACCCGGGCGCCCCCGCCCGGGGGAGGGAAGCGCGATGCGCCCAAGCGTTCTTATTCTGGTTCTGTCGGTGCTCCTGTGGGGCTCCGCGTCGGGCGAAGCGCCGGTGCGCTACATCGCCACCGTGGCGCCCATCGCGGACCTGCTCGCCCGCGTGACGGAGGGGCGCGCGGAGGTGATCCGCCTCCTCCCGAGCGGCGCCTCGCCGCACACGTACGAGCCGCGGCCGTCCGACATCCGGAGCGCCGAAGGGGCAGCGGCGATCGTCTATGTCGACCGTCTTCTGGACGGCTGGGCGGCGAACCTGCCGGGGCCCCGCCGTCTTCGGGTGCTCGGCCTCGTCCCCGATTCGCTTCTCCTTCCCCTCCCCGCGGATGTTCTTCCCGGCCACGATCACGACCACGGCGCGCGCGGCGGGGGCGGCGACGAGAGAGACTCGCCCGCAACGGACCCGCACTTCTGGCTCGATCCCGTCGCCGTCGCGGCGACGATCCCCGTCCTCGCGGAGAGCCTCGCCGCTTTCGACCCGGAGGGTGCGGAGGTCTATCGGAGGAACGGCGCGCGCGTCGCCGCGTCGGTCGATTCGCTTCACCGGCGCATCGAAGCGACTCTCGAACCCTTTCGCGGGCGCGTGGTGCTCCTCTCTCATCCTTTTAACCGTTATTTTCTCAGGCGCTACGGAATACGCGAAGCCGGCGTGATCGAGATCGTCCCGGGGAAGGAACCGACCGCCAAGGAGTTGGTTCGCGTGATCCGCGCCGTCCGACAGAGCGGCGCCGACGCGATTTTCGCGCTCCCGCAGCTCTCGCGGGAGCCGGCGCGCGCGGTGGAGGAGGCGACGGGGATCCCGGTGGTGCTCCTCGACCCTCTCGGCGGCGCGCCGGGGCTGGATACGTACGAGGAGATTCTGCTCGCGATGACGCGCGGCGCGGCGGAGGCCCTTCGATGAGCGAACCGGTGGTGCGTGTGGAGGGGCTCGCGGTCCGCTACGGCGCGCATCGCGCCGTGGAGAATCTGAACTTCGAGGTTCCCGAGGGGGCGAGCGTCTCCATCATCGGGCCGAACGGCGGCGGCAAGTCGACGGTGCTGAAGGCGATTCTCGGTCTCGTGCCGATCGAGACCGGATCGATCCGCGTGTTCGGACAAGAGCCGCGCCGCGTCTCCCCGGCGAGGATCGGCTACATGCCTCAGCTGAAGACGATGGACCGGCGTTTTCCCGCGCTTTCGGTGGAACTGGTCGTCTCCGGCCTCCGGCGGCGCTGGCCGGCGAGGATCGCCCGGCGGGATCGTGAGAAGGCGATGGCGGCGCTGGCCGACGTGGACGCCGCCCACCTGGCGGACCGCCCCATCCGCGATCTCTCCGGCGGGGAGATGCAAAGGATCTACATCGCCCGCTGCCTCGTCAGTCGTCCGCGCCTCGTTCTTCTGGACGAACCCGCCTCGGGGATCGACGCCGTCGGCGAGGCGGACCTGTACCGTCTTCTCGAGGACTATCAGAGGGAGAACGGGGCGACGATGCTCGTGGTGACCCACGACTGGCAGGTCGCCTATCATCACTCCACCCACGTGCTTCTTCTCGATCGCCGGCAGATCGGTTTCGGTCCGGCGAGGGATTGCCTCACGGAAGACTGCCTGCGCGCCGCTTTCGGCCACACCGGCCACAGTCACGAAGCACCCTACCTCGGGGGGGTGTTCGATGTTTGAGGCGCTTACCTTCCCCTTCATGCAGAGGGCGCTCCTCGCCGGCGCGTTGGTCGGTTTCCTGGCGAGCTACTACGGCGTCTTCGTGGTGCAGAGGGGGCTCAGTTTTCTCGGCAGCGGCCTCGCCCACGCCGCCTTCGGTGGCGTCGCCCTCGGGCTGCTCCTGGGTCTGCAGCCCCTCTATGTGGCGATCCCCTTCACGGTGCTCGTCGCCGTCGGGATCACCTGGGTGCGGGACCGGACGGAGCTGGGTGGGGACACGTCGATCGGCATCTTCTTCGCCGTGTCGGTGGCCCTCGGCGTTCTTTTCCTCGCGCTCAAACGGGAGTACACCGAGGACGCCTTCGCACTCCTCTTCGGATCGATTCTCGGCGTGGACCGGGGGGACCTGATTCTGAGCGGCGTATTGGCGCTCCTTCCCTTCGCCACGTTTCCCCTCTGGAGCCGTTGGGCCTACGCCACGTTCGATCGGGAGTTGGCGCGGGCGGACCGCGTGCCGGTCGGCCGCGACGATTATCTTCTCGCGATTCTCGTGGCGGTCACCGTGGTGGTGGCGGTGAAGGTGGTGGGGATTCTCCTGATCGCGGCGTTTCTGGTGATCCCCGCCGCGACGGCGCGCGTACTCGCCCGCACCTTCCTCGGCATGACGGCGATCGCCGTCGCTGTCGGCGTCCTCGGCACCGTCGCCGGCCTCCTCGCCTCCTACGAACTGGACGTCCCGAGCGGCGCCACCGTGATCCTCACACACGCCGCCGTCTTCACCGCCGCCTTTCTGCTGCGGCGCGGCCGGGGATAGCCGGCTTTCCCTTCGTTTCCTCCGTAGAAATCGCCCGGGGCGAGGCACGCGTTCCCATTCCGCCCCCTTGATGAGGGGCGCCCCGAATACCGCATGATGATGACTCGTTTCCCCGGTCCGGATGAAGTGGGCAACCATTCTCTTTTTTCAAGTGTCTAGAGAAGTGAAGAAAATTTCGTGCCCGGAATTAAAAATCGACCCACCGATCAGGACGCGGATGAACCGAAGGCGACTCGGAACGAAATTCAACAAGGGAACGAATCATGAAAAGGCGATGCTTGTGTCCCGCGTGTTCGAGCTTCTACCTGTGTGTGATCCTTGTCCTTCACGTCCCGTCGATCGTCCGTGGTCCCGCCTGCGCCACGAACCTCGTCCGTGTGGAAGAAAACGGCGAATCGGCTTCGTCGGGAGATACCTTGTCCACACCGGACCTTCCTTTCCCGAAAACCTTGCGGATGGCGCTCCTCCGTATGGAGCGCGTTTTCAATGAAGAAGACGAGGTCTTGGAAGAAATATGGCCCGGCTACAACCTGAAGGAGATGCGGATCGCCTTCTGGGGCGCCGATTACACCTGCCTTTTGAACTCGGAGAAGCCGCCGGACGATTTTACCGATACCCGCGTCCGCATGAACGGCCGGCCGGTATTCTTTGCGGCCGACGCGCCGTTCGACGTTTTCGTCGACGCCGCCTGGGACGGCGCGGACCCCCTGTTCATGCTCGCTCTGCAAGATTGGGACGAAAAACGTTTTTACGAGTTGTTGTTTCACGAGGGATTTCACACCCGCCAATTAGTGGATCCCGCTCTCAAGGGGAACTGGGAAAACCCGGCGTTGCAGTCTTTCTTTCCGATTGATCATGCGGAGTTCTATGCGCTCGGACATCTCGAACAAATCATTCTTGCCGAGGCCTTGCGATCGACGGCGCCGGAAGACATGATTGATCGGGTTGCTCGGTATCGAACGGTGGCCCGGCATCGGCGGGCGCTCCTGGATCCGGAAATGGCTGCTTGTGAACGCGGATCGGAGTTTCACGAAGGGATCGCCACATATGTCGGCCTACAAGGCGTCGAGGTCCTGACCGGATGCTCCATTGCGGGGGAGGCGCTAAGGGAAAGACTGGATCAGGTGTTTCTTGATCCGGCCGGATGGAGAAACCGGGGATACGGCGTCGGCGGTACTCTCGCCTTTCTTCTGGACCGGATCGATCCGGATTGGAAGCGACGGGTCCGTTCGGGTAGCACATTGGGCGGCTTGGTGGACGAATGGATTCCCGTCGACGGCCGGTGGAGTCTCGCGGAAATCTTGGAATACTACGGGTATGAAGGACATCGAAACGAATTCGCGATCAGAGTCGACGAGAATCGGGCCGGTCTGGCCGGTCTCGTGCGGGAAATCACCGGAAAAGACCATGTAGAAATCGGGATTCCGGCGGGTTGGCCGAAAATCGGCATGAACTACAATCCCAAGGGCATTATCCGGGTGTCCGATCGCACGATTCTTCATCGTGGATTTCTAAAGGTCTTTAGGGATCCACGCCTCTTCCTTAGTATGAACGGGCGCGGAGCGCTGACCGAACTGGCGGACCGGGATCTCTTTCGAGTGAGAAATATTCTGTTCGCTTGGCCGTCCTCTCCGCGGATCCTTTGGAACGGGGAGGAGATTCCGGATGTCCCGTCCGACGGGATATTCGAGGAGATGCGCCTGGAGGCGGATGGATTGATTCTCGATCTTCGAGACGGGGTCGTGCGTTCGCGACGGGAGCATGGACGCCGGATCACTTCCATCCGATTTTGACCGGGCGGTGTCCTCCCGCCGGCCGCGAGCGGTTCGTGCTCGAGGGTCTGGATCGCGTCCGCTAGAACCCCCGCCGCAGTCCTCCCGGCGCGTCGTCGCCCAAGAAGAGGATCTCCGCGTCGATCGCGCCGTCCGGGCCGACGGTGAAGAGGCCGAACTGGTCCGCCCCTTCGCCGGTCATCACCTCTTCCTGCGTGATCCGCCATCCCTCGTCGATCCGCCAGCCCTTCGACTCGAGCCATTCCTTCTCGCGGCCCGCGAACGAGCGGGCGCGACGGGAGCGATGGCCGAACCAGAAGAGATCGTTCCGGGGGCGGCCGGAGAGGTTCACCAGATCGAGCGCGCCGCCGCCCGCCCTCTCGATCCGGAAGCGCTCGTAGGTGTGCGTGTGGCCGGTGAGGATCAGGTCGACGCCTCCGTCCAGGAAGAGGTCCACGAGACGGCGCCCGCCGTGGTCGGCGTTCCACAGTTTCGCCGCCTCGGAGCGGTGCTTCTCCGACGACTGCAAGATGGGATGGTGCATCACCACGATCACCGTTCGCACACCCTCTTCGCGCGCGGCGAGGCGTTCTTGAAGCCAGGCGATCTGCGCCGGCACGCGTTCGTTCCGGCCGCCGCCGTAAACCATGTCGTTCGTGTCGAGGAAGAGGAAGAGCGCCGGGCCGACGCGCTCACTGAAATACAGACGCTCCGGTCCGAGCGCGGGATCGAGCCCCGCGAGAAAACGGGCGGTGTGCGCGCGGGCGGCGTCGCTCTTGTTGTTCCACACCTCGTGGTTGCCGGCGGCGACCAGATAGGGGAGGCGCTCCACCGGCGCGAGAATCTCCCGCAGCATCGCGAACTGATCGGTGTGCGTTCCGTTGTAGACGATGTCTCCCGTGTCGACCAGGAAGAGGATCGGCGGCCCGGCGCGGTCGATGGAGTCGATGTGGGCGATCATCCTCTGCCACTCGCCGTCGGCGAGCGCCCTTTGATCGCCGAAGACGGCGAAGCGGTAGCCTTCCGCGGGGTCGACATCGATCGCGGCGGCGCGCTCCTCCGGCGCGGGGCGCTCGAGAGGCGCGACCGGCGTCTCGGACGTTCCCGGCCAGGGATCCCCCATCTCCCACGGCCAGGTGAATCCCAGGGAAAGGGCCGCGGAGAACGCGATCGCCGCCGCCGTCCGGGAGATTTGTTTTGACCCCGTCCGTCCGCCTCGATGATGATTCATGAAACATCCTCTTGGATGGCGTGTTTGGTGCACGGTCGCATACCGCTCTTGATACGGAAGATAACCCGAAACGAGCCCGAACGGCGTGTTTTCCCTTTTTCCGAACCGTTTTTCGGCACCAGATACCTTTTCGCTCCCTGTGTTCGCAAAAAGGTGTCCGGCACCGAGGACATCTTAGCCGGCGGCGAGGCCGGCGCGGCGCGCCGCTTCGCGGAGCACGGCGAGAAGCATCGGACGGGTGAGTCGCTTGGTGGACGTGTTCAGGCGGCTCGTGTGGTAGGAGGCGAGAAGGAAGGGACCGCCGGCGGGGAGAACCCGGACGCCGTGGCCGAAGCGGGGGCGCGTCGGACCGAGGGGCACGCCGCGCCTCCGGAGCAGGCGGACGGTCGCGTCGAAGGCGACTCCGCCGAGGGCGACGATCCCCGCGAGGCGGGGAAGCCGGTCGACGGTTCCGTCGAGGTGTTCGGCGCAGGCGGCGATCTCCGCGGCGAGAGGACGGTTGCCGGGGGGCGCGCAGTGGATCACGCCGGTGATCGCCGCGCCGAGTAGCGACTCTTCCCCCGCAGGTCCGGCGGCGAGTCCGGCGGCGCGGAGCCCGTCGAAAAGAAAATCGCCGGCGCCGTCGCCCGTGAACATGCGGCCGGTCCGGTGGGCGCCGTGGGCGCCCGGCGCGAGCCCGACCAAGAGGAGGCGCGCTTCCGGATCGCCCAGATTCGGAATGGGGCGCCCCCAGTAGGTCTCGTCCCGGTAGGCGGCCCGTTTCTCCACGGCGATGCGGTCGCCGTATTCGCGCAGGCGGGGGCAACGGGCGCAGGCGCCGATTCGCTCGTTCAGTTGCAGCCAATCCCGCGCGGTGCTCATGGGGCCACCCTATCGCGCGGAACCGCCGGCCGCCATCCTTTTTCGCGAACGGCGAGGACGGTCGATCGTATGGAACGGGACATCACGCTCCGCCGCGTCTTCCGCACCTGGTGGCCCCTCGCCGCCAGCTGGATCATGATGGGCTTCGAATTGCCGGTGGCGAGCGCGGTCATCGCCCGTCTTCCGAACCCGAGCGTCCATCTGGCGGCCTACGGCGGCGTGGTCTTTCCCCTGTCGCTCGTCATCGAGGCGCCGATCATCATGCTTCTGTCGGCGTCGACGGCGCTTTGCCGCGACCGGGACACCTACGCGAGGCTCCGCCGCTTCATGATCGTCTCCGCTCTCGTCCTCGGCGCGGTCCACTTCGCCCTCGCCGCCACGCCTCTCTACGACCTCGTGGTGGACCGGCTCCTCGGCGTGCCGGAGGAGATCCGCGGGCCGGCGCGCCTCGGCATGCTGATCTTCACCCCCTGGACGCCGGCGATCGCCTACCGCCGCTTCCAGCAGGGGCTCCTGATTCGCTTCGGCCGTTCACGCGCCGTCGGAATCGGCACGGCGGTCCGTCTCGGCGCGAACGTGGCGACGCTTCTCGCGGGGATGGCGTACGGCGGATTGCCGGGGATCGTCGTGGGCGCCACGGCGATCTCCGTCGGCGTGATCGCCGAGGCGATCTACGCGGGCGCCGTCGCGCGCGCGGTGGTGCGCGGACCGCTTCAACTCGCGGAGGTCCGAGGCGCGCCGCTCACGCTCCGCGCGATGCTCTCCTTCTATGTGCCTCTCGCCATCACCCCGCTCTTCACGATGATGGCCCATCCGGTGATGAGCGCGGCGCTCAGCCGGATGCCCCGCGCGCTGGAATCGCTGGCGGTCCTTCCCGTGCTGAACGGCCTGGTCTTCACGCTCCGATCGCTCGGCTTCGCCTTCAACGAGGTGGTGGTGGTGATGCTGGACGACGCGGGCGCGCGCCGCGCACTCGCCCGTTTCGCCCGAGTCCTGGGCGTGTCGACCACGGCGCTCCTCCTGATCGTCATCGTGACCCCCCTCGGCCGCTTCTGGTTCACCGGCGTGTCGGCGTTGGAAGGGGAGCTCGCCGTCCTCGCCGGCCGCGGCCTCTGGATCGCCGTCCTTTTCCCCGCGTTCAGCGTGATCCACAGCTACTATCAGGGGGATCTGGTTCACACCCATAGGACCCGGGGAATCACCGAGGCGATGATGCTTTCCTTGGCGACGATCTGCGCCGTCCTCGTCGCCGGCGTGCGCCACGGCGGCGTGACGGGGCTTTATTACGGGCTGGCCGCCAACCTGGCGGGATACGTGGTGCAGGCGCTCTGGCTGCGCCGCCGCGCGCGGGAGAGTTGAGATGAGCGGCGGCAAGGGAACGCGCGTCCTCCTTCTGCTCTGGATCGCGGGGTCGGTCGTCCTCGGCCGGTTTTTCACCGCCAGGGCGATGGAGCGATTCGAGCGCGAGGTCCGGCCGGACGTGGAGCGGGGACGGCCGGAGTTTCTCGTCGCGGGAGCGGACCTCTTCGCCGTCGGCTCATCGAGGGTCGATCCGGCCCTCGTCTGGTTCTCGAATCTGATCGATGAGAGGTATGTGATCGTGGATCGGGTCGGTCCATTCCGGATCGCTATGCTCGCCGAAACGGCCGCGGCCCGAGGCGTACCTCCGCTAGACGCCGCCGCGCCCGATCCGAACGGGTAGAAAGAAGAGGAGCAGGTGGACGGCGCCGAGCGCCAGAAAAATACCCAAGGCGAACAAGCGGGGACCGTTCACCCGGTGAAGATTGTTGATCCGCAAGGAAATGTCGCCGCGGGCGAGGGGGATCCACTCGCCGTCCCGTCGCACGGCCATTTCCCGCCGGTCGAGGAGCGTCTCCACCCGCGCCCCCGCCGCGAAAACCTCCACGTCTCCCGCCGCTTCCTCGATGGTGAGAGGGTTCGCCCCGGGAGTCCAATGGAAGTCTTTCGTCCGCGCCTCTCGGATCTGCAGCCAGTTGACGAGGGCGAGGGAGAGGAAAACGACGGCCGGCGTGAGGAACAGAGGAATCTTCGAACGCAGCGGCATGGGTTCATCTCCTTGGGATCTTCCGGTCCCGCCGCGCCGCCGCTCCTGCTAGAATGGAGCAAAACCCGGCCGGGAGGGAACGATGATCACACGCGAAGAAGCATACGCGATACTGGCGGAGCATACCAAGAACCCGAATCTGATCAAGCATATGCTCGCCGTGGAAGCGGGGATGCGCGCCTACGCGCGCCGTTTCGGCGAGGACGAGGAGATCTGGGCGGCGCTCGGCCTCCTGCACGATTTCGATTACGAGGCGCACCCGAAGCCGGACCCGGAGGCGGAGAGCGGACACCCCTACTGGGGCGTGAACCTGCTTCGTGAAAAGGGCTACCCGGAGGAGTTTCTGCGGGCGATTTTGAGCCACGCCGATTACACGGGCGTCCCGCGCGAAACGCGCATGGCGAAGGCGCTCTACGCCGTGGACGAGCTGACCGGGCTGATCGCCGCGGTCGCCCTCGTCCGGCCGTCGAAAAAGCTGGCGGACGTCGCACTGAAGTCGATCAAGAAGAAGTGGAAGGAGAAATCCTTCGCCGCCGGCGTCGACCGGGAAGCGGTGAAGGTCGGCGCGGTGGAGCTGGGCGTCGATCTGGATGAGCACATCCTCTTCGTGCTCGCGGCGATGCAGGAAAACGCCGAGGCGCTGGGTTTGTAGGATGGGGGCGCGCGGGGGCGTCCCCTCGGCCTATTCCAGATCCTCGTGGGTGTCGTCGCAGATCGGCGGCGTCCCCGTGTGCTTGCAACGGCACAGGTTCATCCACTTCGCTTCTTTCACTTCGAAACGAAGCGGCGTGAACTCGGTCCCCTTGTGGCTGCCGTCGCAGAAGGGCTGTTTCGAGGAGCGGCCGCAGGCGCACCAGTAATACTCGCCCGGCTCGAGCTTCATGTTGATCGGCTTCTTGAAGGGAATTTTCGGTTCGGCCATCGGATCACCTCCTTCGACGCCCCGGAACGCCCGGCGCGTCCTTGTTTGTAGTCTAACGATCCCGCCGCCGGGTGGGTACTCTTTCCGCCCCCGGCGGGGGAGGGGATGATGAGCGACGCCGACGCGATCCGAAGGAGGGTCGCCGAGACTTACGCGCGCGCCGCCGCGCTACCGGCGGTTTCCCGGACGGGCGCGGAGGGGGAAGCGACGCCGGCCGGCGTGACGGCGCGCGACGCGCCCTACAGCCCCGCGGATCTCGCCGGCCTCCCGCCGGGGGCGTGGGCGCTCTCCTTCGGGTGCGGCGATCCGGTGGGCGCCTCGCCGCCGGCGGAGGGGGAGTTCGTGCTCGACCTCGGATGCGGCGCCGGTCTCGACCTTCTTCTCGCGGCTCGAAGAATCGGCCCGCGGGGGATCGCGGTCGGCGTGGAACTCGCCCGCCCCATGGCGGAGCGCGTCCGAGAGCACGCCGCCGCCGCGGGCTTCGCCAACGTCCGGGCGGTCGTGGGCGCCATCGAACGGTTGCCGGTCCGGAGCGGCGTCGCGGACCGGATCTACGCCAACGCCGCGATCAACCTTTCGCCCGAGAAGGATCTCGTCTTCGCCGAGATCGTCCGGACGCTTCATCCCGGAGGGCGGGCGATTCTGGCGGACGTGGCGGTGGAGGAGATGCCCCTCTGGCTCCGCGAAGTGGGCGCCTTTTACAGCCCCAGCCTCGCCGGCGCGATCGGGGTCGACGCGTACCGGAAAGGCCTGGAGAGGGCCGGTCTGGCGTCCGTGCGGATCGTGGAGCGCGTTCCCTATTCGGAGGACCGGATCGCCGAGATGATCCGGGGCGAGACGGTGCCGGGAGCGGAGGAAGCCCGCAAGGCGCTCGGAGGATTCGTCACCGACCGCTTGGTGGGGCGCGCCGCGCGGGATCTTGCGGGCGCCGTCGCCCGGGTACTCTTCGAGGCGGTCCGCCCGGAGTAGCGACGGAAGATGCGGCCCGGCGGCTGGTCCGACGCGACATCTCTTGTTTTATAAATAAAAAAAGCGGGTGCCGGCCCGCCCCTCGGTCGATTGTCCGCGAAGGGCTATCGGTTTTCTCCTTCGCCTCCTTCGGTGTCTTTTTTACCCGAGCTGCGTTCGTCCACCGCGCGCCGCAGCAGGAACTCGATCTGACCGTTCACGCTCCGGAACTCCCGCGCCGCCCAGCGGTTCAGCTCTTCCCACAGGTCGGGGCTCATTCGGAGTAGGAATTTCTTTCGCTCCGCCACGTCTCGACCTCGATTCCGCCGGGGAACGGTCGCGGCGCCGGACGCCCCGCGGAGGGACCCGGCGCCGCGTCGTCCGCCTTGTCGCGAGGTTTATTGATACAACGTGCCCGCGTTCACCACCGGCGAGGCGGAAGTCTCGCTGCAGAGCACGACGAGCAGATTGCTCACCATCGCCGCTTTCCGCTCCTCGTCCAGCTCGACCACATTTTTGGCGCTCAACTGATCGAGGGCCATCTCCACCATGCTGACCGCGCCGTTCACGATCTGTGTGCGCGCCGCGACAACCGCCGACGCCTGCTGCCGCCGGAGCATCGCCTCGGCGATCTCCGAGGCGTAGGCGAGATGGCTGATCCGCGCCTCGATCACGCGAACCCCCGCCCGGGCGAAACGCTCCGTCAACTCCTTCTCGAGCATCTCGTTCACGTGCTCCTTGCCGGCGCGGAGGGTAAGGGTCTCCTCGTCATGGTCTTCGAAAGTGTCGTAGGGATAGGCGCCGGCCAGATGGCGGACCGCCGCCTCGCTCTGCACGATCACGTATTCATGGAAGTCGTCCACGTCGAAAGCGGCGTGGTAGGTGTTCTCCACCTGCCAGACCACCACCGCGGCGATCTCGATCGGGTTCCCCGCTTTGTCGTTCACCTTCAAACGGTCGCCGTTCAGGTTGCGCGCCCGCAATGTAATCTTGTGTTTGCTGTAGAAAGGATTGGCCCAGAAGAAGCCGTTGGTCTTCACCGTCCCCTTGTACTTCCCGAAGAGCACAAGCACCCGCGAGTCGTTCGGGTTGACCACGAAGAAACCGGGAATAAGGAGAATCTCCAGAAGGAAGAGGCTGAAGAGAGGGACGAGATAGAGGAGATTCTTCGTGGATCCCGCCGCAACGATCGATAGCGCGATCAGCGGCAGAATCAGCAGGACCAAGATCAGCATCGGGTAGCCGGAGATCGGCTTGCGCGTGGTTTCGCCGTTCATCGTCGGGTCTCCTTCTCCGCGCCGTCCGTGCGGGGGGCGGCGTCGAACGGTGTTGTTATCGAAATGATATCACATTGATATTTTTTCGTCAACTGAGAATACAAAAGAGGGCCGGATTTTCTTCACCGGCCCACATAGAAAACTCGTAACGCGTTTCTGGAATAAGAGTTATTCAGAAACGAGAACAGCTCGCACCGGGCTCGCGTCCCCGCCCGTGATGCGGAGAGGAAGGGCGATCAGCCTGTAGATGCCTGCGGAAACGCGGGAGAGATCGAGATTCTCGATCCAGTATAACCCACCTTCCATGATGCACTTGTGGCTGACGAGCGCGTCCGAGCCGAAAGGATCCAAGCTGGGGGAATCCATGCCGACCAGGCGCGCGCCCCCCCGCACGATCGCCTCCGCCGTTTCGGGGGCGAGGTAGGCGAAGCTCGTCGGGAAATGGGTGGTGTCCGGGTGGGTTCCTGTCCGGAAGAGGAGACGGGGCGGATCGGCCGGGTCGATCCCGGCGAGCGCCTCCGGTCCGATGGCGCCATCCGGACCCGGTTCCACGTCGATCACGCGGGCCGGCCCGAGGAAGGGCTCCAGGTTCATCCGGTCGAGAGTGGGCGCCTCCTCCCGGACGTGGAAGGGGGCGTCCACGTGCGTGCCCAAATGGGGGCTGAAAGAGAGGGCGCTCACGTTGCTGTGGTCCCCCCGCGGGATCCGCCCCGCCCAAGCTCGTGAGAAAGGTGTATCCCCCGGCCAGGGGGCGGTCTCTTCGCCGAGAGGCCTCGTGATGTCGTGAATCGTCATTTCTCTCGAAACCCCCGTCTCCCGCCGCGCGCGGCGGGATCGTGTTCGCGCGCGCGTAGGAGCGCCTCGTAGATGTCGACCATGGCGAGAGAATCCAGCTCGCAGTACTCGAGAAGGTCTTTCTCCAGTTGCTCGCGTTCTCCGTCGCTCATCCCCTCCGATTGTAATCGATAGTAGGACCAAACCGCGTCCATGCCGTCGCGGATCGCCATCGTTTCGTACCCTTTACCCGGGGCAAGCACGGGGAGCACGTTCTTGATCGAGAAGGATCCGTCGAAACCGGGATGATAGTAGTGCCGGCGGATCACGTCGAGCAGGTCGAAGAGACGCTCTTCCATGCCGCGCAGGGGCGCGGCGAGGTCGGGGCAAACCGCCGCCATGCTCCGGAGCACCTCCTGCTCGAAGAGGGAATAGACGATGATCGATCCTTCGTCGGCGACGCGGTCGAGAAGCGACTCGGTCAGTTCGCGTCGCGGGTCGCCGTCGTCCGTCCGCAGATAATCGTAATGCTCCAGCGGCGCGTCCGGTTCGCGGAGAACGTGGCAGGACCACTGGAAGGGGACCAGGTCGAAGGGGCGCTGGCCCTCGAAGCGGGGGATCGGCGGGCGGACCGCCTCGAAGTCGAGGAAGTGGATTGGATAAACCGCGGCGGCGAGAAGGGCTTTGCCGAGACCGCGTCCCACAACCGGCGCGCCGGAGAGCACCGACCGCACCTGCCGCTTCTGGATGCGGGTGAGTCGCACGTCGGCGGGAATCGAACGAATATCGGTTAAGCCGGCGGCGAGGAGCGACTCCACGGCGCGCCAGCCGCCCATCCCTTGGTACAGCTCGAAGACGGAACGGTCGGGGAGCGCCGGCCAGCACGACCGCCGGTGCGCGCAGTCACGGCAGCGCCGTTCCATCGGCGCCTCGGGCGGCGCGGGCGAGGCGAGCGTGTCCCGGAGTTTCGCGACCGCGTCGCGGATCCGTGGCAGCCGCCGCTTCACGTCGGCGGCGCAGGAGACGCGCCGGAAGTGGGAGGGATCGCCGCGGACCGTCTCCTTGTCGAGCAGAATGAGCCCCGGCTCCGGGCGGATGCCCGCCGCCTCGAGCGCGTGGACCTGCACGGCGAGGTCGATCAGATAGGATTCCTTGACCTCGCCCCCCGCCTTCACCTCCCAGAGCCGCCATTTCCCGTCCGAACCGTTCCGGGCGAGGATGTCGGTCCGCACGGCGATGCCGTCCCCCCGAAAGGCGGCCTCGAACAGGATGGTCTCGCCCGCGCGGATCGCCTCGGCGGTCTCGCCCACCGCGTCGTCGAAACGGATCGCCTCCACGAGGCGGCCGCCGGGAAACTCCCCGCGCGCCAGCTTTCCCACGATGCGGCCGTGATGCATCTGAATGCGCGCGGCGCTGGTCGGCTCTCCGGCGGCGTTCTCCGGCGCACGTCTCGCGGTCTCCAGATAGGCGAGGCGCGGGCACTCGAGCGCGCGTCCGATGATCTCTTTCGTTAATCGCTTACTACGAGGCATGCAGTTCCGTTTCGCGGGGTCCGGTTCGGGCGGGGGTCCTCCGGTTCGGTGGGCCTCTTCGTGGTCTCTCGCCGCCGATCCGTGAATTTCACCCCTTCATTTTCATGCAAGGGGCCGAAAAAATCAACGCCCGGGCGCGCGCACCCCGCTTCCGGCCCGAAAGAGCGCGGGCGGCCGCCCATTCCGGACGCCCGCCCGCCACTCGCACCACGTCGTCTTCCGCCGCGTTTAATCGCGGAAAAGGCTCTTGATCTTCCCCCAGCTGGAGTTCTCGGTGTGTACGGGACACTCCAAACCCTCGATGGTGATCTCGTACTCCGCCCCACAGGGGACGCCGGAGTAGAAATAGGGGCCGATCCAGAGCCAGTAGGTGCCTGGGCCGAGCGTGCGGGAGACCATCGCCTCGTCACAAGGGCAGGCGGAGTCCGACTCGAGAATCTCTTGATCGTCGCAGCCGCCGCTTCCATCCAGAAGGAAGATCAGCACCGGAAACTGAGCCGTCGCCCGGTAGGTGATGGTCCGGGTTTCATTCAGCGTGATCTCGTACCAGTCCGTGTCCCGGTAGTCTACGTCCCCCCAGAACGGGTCGGTCACGATGTAGGTGCCGCTCGTGCCGCACAGGTGAATCGGCTCGGCCGCGCAGGAGATCGGGTCGAACACGGGCGGTGAGGAGTTGCAGCCTCCATTGGAGACGTCCACATACTCGTCGTAGCAGACCGGTTCGTCCTCGGTCAGGGCGCCGTTGGGGCAGTCGATGACGCATTCCGACCACTCCGTGATGTCGATCACGTAGTCGCCGCAGCTATACCCGTAGCCGTCCACGACGAAGTAGTAGGTGTTCCCCGAGTAGAGCGGCACTGCCTCCAGCTTGGAGGCGAAATCGGTGTACTCGTTCGTGCAGGCGTCGTCGTTGCAGGCGTAGGGCGAGCCGGACGTCCAGGAGTTCTCGTAAATATAGATCTTGGTGTCGTACTGGGACTCGCAGAGGGACGCATTCACGATGACATTGCCCGCCGGTGTGTAGGCGTACACGACATCCGGCGCCATGTGGACCGGATCCTGCCAGGGGCAGTACTCCACGTAGTCATCGTTGAAGGAGCAGCTGTTCCCTTCATCACGAAAGGGGATGCCCGGAATCAAGTAGGGATTCCCGATGTCGTCTCCCTGGGTCCGCACGCCGGGGGAGGGGCTCCCCGTGGACCGCGCGTTTTTCTGGTCGAGCATCTGCTGCGGCGCGATGGAGTTGCCGGTTCCGGCCCGTTCCCAGGCCCAGGCGGCGCCGACGAGCAGAACAAGCGATAGAATGAGCAGCGGTAGAGACTTCTTCATCTTCAGCGACCTCCGCGACGTGGTTGTGCGTCCATGGGAACCACTTTTCCTTCTCGGGTTCCGCTCGAAACCCGGCGCGCCCGGTCCATCCGGTCCCGCTTCCGGCGCGGAGCCGGATCGACGGGAGACGCCGATCATGCGTATCATCGGCAGCTTCTGCGGTTCTCTTTACAGGAGAGGGAGGATTGTCGGCGCGTAATCCCTTGCATTCAAACTGGTTGACGCGGGAGCACACATAAGGTGGCGGGGGAGCGGTGATGGGGCGGGGGATAAGGCGGGGGATGGCGCGCGGGCGAATCGGTGCTAAGTTGGAATAGGTTCCTGTTTAGTGGTTCACGGACCCTTTCGTTTCTGTTATAGATGGAAAGGGTGGACCCCACGGCGGCACGGCCGCTCCGGCGTGAAGCTTTCTCCACGCGCCCCCTCTTCTCTTCGGAACGGCCGGATCGCGGACAACCACCCGGTGGGCGCTCGCGGCGTGCGGGCGCTTCGGCCGGGAAGGAGGGAGGAGAGCTTTTGAATCGGACGGAGGGATCGGACACACGTCCGGTGCTCGCCATCCTGTGCAACTGCCCCGATCCGAAGAGCGGCCGGTCCGTCCTGCGGGATGCCGTCGGCGATCAGGCGGTGGAGCAGTTTCGCACGCTCTGCCTCGACCTTCTCCAGAAGGAACTTCCTCTCCTGCACGACATCTATGATCTGGCGATCTGTCCTTCCCGCGAAGAGGACCGGGAATGGGTGGAGCTGAAGTTTCCCTACGCGGAGTACGTCATCCCTCAGCCGGAGGGGGCGCAGGGGGAGAGGCTCCACACGATCGTGCAGGCGCTCCGGACGATGGGCCACGAAAAGGTGGTCGTCCTGGGCGCGGATTGTCCCTCCCTGCCGATGCACTACCTCCGCGTGATCCGCCGGCTCTTCCGCGACAAGGACGCCGTTATCGGCCCCACCCAGAACGGGGATGTCTACGTCTTCGGCGTGGGGAAAGACGTGCCGGAGCTGGAGTCGGTTCACTGGGGAAGCGCCGACACTTTCGGCGAGTTGGCGAGCGTTCTCAGCCGCCACGGCATGAAGCTCGGTATCGCCCCGCCCTGGTACCGGGTCACCGACGAGCACGCCTTCCACCGCGCCGCCGAGGATCTCCAGATTTCCCACAGTCTCGCCCGCCAACAGTTCGGCATGTGGATCGAATCCGTGGTGGAGGGTGGGATGGAAGTGGGCAAGGAGTGGGGCGACCGCTCCCTCTATTCTTAATGCTTTAAGCGTATTTCTCGTTTTTGTGCCTCCTCCGAAAGAGTGGCCCGGAGCGTCGCGCTCCCTATCCGCGACCGCGCCGGCTTAACTTTTCCGCGCACAAGCTTGACACATCATAAGGCGGATGCTAGGATATTGTTCCACGGAAGCCGGGTGGTGTGAGCCGGACCGTGCGCTCGATTGCCGAAAAGGTTGCAAGGAAAGTATGAGAAAAGGGTGGTGCGACGGAGACGCGAACTCCTTCGGCCATAACCTGTTGTGGGAGAAAAATATTTTCACTCCCCAAACGGTTCCTTGCAGGGAATGGCGGCGCATCCCTCGCCCGACACAATCACCTGTCGGGATGGAATCGCCTCGGTGGCCTGAAGGCGAGAAAGCATGCGCGGATCACCTATCCGGTTTAAATATCGAGAGTTGTTTCCCGCGGCTCCATTGGACGGACCGACGGAGCGCGATAGGGCCTAAAAGGATTCTTGCGGGTCGCCCCGCGGTGCTGCTAGGGTATTTTATGTAGCGGCATTCCGTTGTGGGTGTGAAAGAATTTTCCCGCCAAGAAGGAGAAAGGTCATGGCCCTCGAGTTCCTCCGTAGAACCCGTATTCCCGTCACCCTCTCCCTCACTCTCTTCGTGCTCTTTTCCCTCTTTTCCTTAACTGTTTCCCGCGCCTGCGCGGAGGACACCTACCTACCGCAGAAAGAGTGGGAGAGGGAGATTCATTGTAATGGGGATCCTGATGATCCTTTCCCGTACGTACTGAACAGAACTCACCAAGATTGCTTTGACGAGCCTCTTGTTGGTGCTGATGTGCTTTTTCACCTGTTGGATGTGATTTTGAGATAATGAAGAATACTGAAACTGCAATTGATGGCTTCAGAAGACTGCTTAATTGCAAACAGCAAGATATACCTGTATCTGAGGACAACATCAATACAGGTGCAAGTTGTGCTTGCTATACGATTGGTGCCAACCTTTCAGTAAAAATCCCACTGGTATTTGAGACTGATGCAGAGTCGACATTGGCTAAAGCATGGATGCTCGCCTTGTCCGATGATTACTCGAGTGCTCTGTGTTGTGTTGAAGAGATCATCGGGTCTGATTTGGAAATCGACCACCGCACTTACCTGTATTCCCTCGATTTAAAGGCGAGATTGCTAGTCTGGCTTGGTGAATACAATGCAGTTGTGGATCTAGAAAGACAATATTCTAAGAAGTTTGACGGTGTGATCTATAAAGAAGCTTTGTATTTGTTGATAAGCATTGGCACGGCATTCCTTAGGCTGTCTAGGTATAAAGAAGCGATAAAAAGATACGAGACGGTCTCGAGAGTGGCTCAGTATTTCGACGATGAAGGTATGAGTAACAGAGCCTATCACAACCTCAGTATAGCCTATAAAAACATCGGAATGCTTGAGAAAGCCAGTGCCTGTTCAAAGAAGTCATTAAAAGGAAGAAAAAATCTATCTGATGGTGGGCAGTCGAGGTGGTTGCTCGTAGCGGGTATTATTTCTTACTGGAGAGGGGAGTATAAAGAAGCAACAATAAGACTAAAGGAAGCACTTTCAGAGGCAAACAAAACACATCATTTGCGAGGGGCAATTAGAATAAAGACAGCATTAGGAATGATATACTGTAGAACAAATGAATACAAGAAGAGCAGAAAGAATCTTGAAGAGGCGAGGGAGGGTGCTTGTGAAATAGGTGTGGTGCGTGATATCGCCATCGCCCACGAATTCCTTGGCGATCTGGAACGTGCGGAGAATCGGTCCGACGAGGCGGGGGAGCACTACGCGAAAGCGATGGAGATCGCCCTTCGTATCGCGCCGCGAGGGGACATGGTTACGGAAATCGGTCGTAGAATCGCCGATTGGCGATTGGACCGCGGCGAGATCCGCGAGGCGCGGGTGGAATTAGAAAGAGCCCTCGAGATCGCCCAAGAGATCCAGGATCGCCGTGAAGAGGGAATCCTACACCGGGTCCGCGCCCGAATGATCCTCGCAAGCCGTGGAAGGCTCCAATCCGCGGAGTCGGCGCTTAAGAAGAGCATCGACATTCTGGAAGAGATCGGTACCCGCTATGAGGAGGCGCTCAGCCGGATCGAGAGAGGCCGGCTCAGGGTTTCCGCCCCACGCAGGTCCCGTGAAGACCGGCGCAGGGGAGTGGACGATTTCCGGAGCGCCGCGAAGATTCTGGAGGAACTGGGCCTTCCGCGCCGCAGGAGCGAACTCTTCATCGAGATCGTAAAAATCGCCGAGGGGGTGATTTCTCCCTATGAGGGGCTTCGCTTCCTGCAAGAGGCGGAGATCCTCTGCCGGCGCCGGCGTGACCACCGAGCCCTTCGTGAAATCGCCGACCTCCGTTCCCGCCTCGAGGAAGAGGTCGCCCGGGTCGCCCTCGAGGGGGAATCTTCTTTCCTGTATCGACGGGAGGGGAGGGAGGCCCACGCGAGCGCCGTGGCGCGCCTGTCCCGTCGCTACGGGGCGAAGCAGGCTTTTCTGTTGATCGAGGATTCCCCCGAGGGGAGGCGCGCCGTTGGCGTCGCGGAAGAAGAGGCGGTTCGTTTGGCCGCCCGGTTGCGCGAAGTGGGCGGGCGCGATCTGGTCGTCTCCTCGGGGAACCTCACCAGCACGGGGAGCGACTGCCACGGTCCTTTTCTCGCTTTTCGGCGTCCCGAGATTGCGGACGCACTTCTTTACGTCGAAAGGGGTTTGGGGGAGCGCCCCTTCGACGAGAGAGAGGCCGGAGAGTTTGTCGCCTACGCCGAGCGCCTCTTCGGGGATCTCCCGCGCAGGAAAACCGAGACGAAGGGATCTCCTTACCCGACGGTGATCGCCCGGAGCGGATTAATGCAACGCTTGGTGGACCGTCTCGTTTCGATCCGCAACTCCCGCGCGCCGGTTCTCATCTATGGCGAGACCGGCACCGGCAAGGGGCTTCTGGCTCATCTGCTTCATCAGTTGGGAGATCACGGCGAGGCGGTACGTATCGTTCAAGTTCATTGCGCCGAGCTTCCGGAGACCTTGCTGGAGAGCGAGCTTTTCGGCCACGCTCGGGGCGCCTTCACCGGCGCCGTCGTCGAGAGGGAGGGGCTTTTCGAGTCCGCGAACGGGGGGACCCTCTTTCTCGACGAAGTGGGAGACTTGTCCCCGGAGGTGCAGGTGCGACTCCTCCGGGTCATCGAGGAGGGACGCCTCAAGAGGGTCGGCGAGGCGCGGGATCGGGCCGTGGATGTTCGCGTGGTCGCGGCCACGCATCGCGATCTGGTTGAGGAGGTCGCCGAAGGACGTTTCCGCGAAGACCTCTTTTACCGTCTCCACGTGATCCGCCTGACCGTGCCGCCGCTCCGGGAGAGGCGCGAGGATATCCCCCACCTCGTGAGCCATTTCGTCGCCCGCTATGCCGCGGAGGAGGGGAAACGGGTGGCCGGCGTCGATCCGGAGGCGATGCGGCGTCTGATGCTCTACCCCTGGCCCGGCAACGTGCGGGAGCTGCAAAACGAGATCCGGCGGGCCGTGGTGCTCCACCCGAACGGGGAACCGCTCCGCGACGAGGAACTGTCGGCGTTCCTGCGGGACGCTCGATCGGTCAAGCGTTTCCAGGCACCCGAGCATGGACGGGGGCTTCTCCTTCGGGAGCTGGCCACATTCGAAGAGCGCAGGATTCAGGAAGCGCTCGCCGACTCCGGCGGCTCCCTGCGCGAATCCGCCCGCGCTCTCGGCATCTCCGTCCAACTTCTCCGCTACAAACTGAAGAAGTACAACATCCGCATCCGCAAGAACTGAGGTCGCCTTCCTTATCCCGAGCCCTTGACATCGTGCCGCCTCTCATCTTAAGCTCAACAAATCCAACGGGTGACGCCGTCGCCCCCGCGCGGGGGCGTTCGCGGCCCGGCGGGGGAAGTCCCCTCTCGGCCGGGCGGCGCGGCACCTTCTCCGTCCATCCTCACTCCGCGGGAGAGCGATGATCCCTTTCGAAGAGGCGATCCGTATCGTCGACGCCAACACCGATCCTTTGGAGCAGGAGACCCTTCCCCTCATCGAAGCGGCGGGCCGCGTGCTCGCCGAGGCGATCGCCGCGGACCGAGACCTTCCCCCCTTCCACCGTTCCGAGAGGGACGGCTGGGCGGTGCGGAGCGCCGATTTCCGGGGCGGGCGCGCCGACCTTTGCCTCCTGGAAAGTATCCTGTGGGCGGGACGGCCGCCGGATGTCGTGGTCGGTCCGGGAGAGTGCGCGCGCATCATGACCGGCGCTCCCCTCCCGGAGGGGGCGGACGCGGTGGCGATGGTGGAGATGGGGACCGCCGGGGATGGAAGGGTCCGGATCGACGAGCCGGAGATGCGCGCCGGGCTCTACGTGCACCCGCGCGGGATCGACGCGCGGCGCGGCGACGTCGCCGTCGGCGCGGGAACGACTCTCGACCCGCATCGCGTGGTGCTCGCCGCATCGGTCGGCGCGGCGCAGGTGGCGGTCCGCCGCCCGGTGCGCGTCGCCTACGTGGGAACCGGAGACGAGGTGATCGGTGTGGAAGAGACACCGGCTCCCACGCACATCCGGGAAGGAAACGGCCCGGGCCTCCGGGCGCTCATCGACCGGACGCCCTGGCTCGCGGCGTCCTCCTTTCGCCGCGCGCCGGACGACCGCGAGGTTCTCACCGCGGCGATATCGGCCGCGCTGGAGGAGGCCGACGCGCTGGTCATGAGCGGCGGCGTTTCCATGGGCCGCCGGGACCTGGTCCCGGACGCGCTGGGCGAGTGCGGTGTTCGGCGCCTCTTCCACAAGGTGGCGATCCGCCCGGGCAAGCCGTGCTGGTTCGGCCGTACGGCGGAGGGAAAACCGGTGTTCGCGCTCCCCGGCAATCCGGTCTCTTTCCAAGTCACTTTCCGGGAGATCGCCCTGCGCGGCCTCCGGCGCATGGCGGGCTTCGCCGACCCGTCGGGACCGTCCGTCCGCATTCCCCTCGCCGCCGGCGTGGAGCGCCTTCTCCCTCTCCGCTTTTTTCTCCCCGCGCGGCTCATCCACGCGGGCGGAGTGACCGCCGTGGAAGCACTCGACAACCACGGATCGGGAGACTTCGTCACCGCCTCCCGCGGCGATGGTGTGATCATGCTCCCCGACGGCCCGATCCGGCTCGCCGAGGGCGTCGCCGTTGATTTTCATCCCTGGAGGTATTCGTGGTAGACCGCTACGGGCGCGCCATCGATCGCCTCCGCCTCTCCGTCACCGATCGGTGCGATCTCCGCTGTCTCTACTGCATGCCCTTGCACGGCGGGCGGTTCGTCGAGGAGGAGGAACTGCTGACCGACGAGGAGATCATCGAAACGGTCCGCTTCCTCAAGGAACGCACCGGTCTTCGCCGTGTGCGGATCACCGGAGGCGAGCCGCTTCTCCGCCCCGGTATCGAGGACCTGATCGGGAGGCTCGCCGCTCTCGGCCTGGAGGATCTGGCTCTCACCACAAACGGGCAACGCCTGGAGGGGCGCGCCGAGGCGCTCCGGCGGGCCGGCCTCCACCGCGTCAACATCAGCCTCGACTCGCTCCGCCCCGAGCGTTTCCGTGAACTCCGCCGCGCCGGCGAAGTGGAAAAGACCCTGCGCGGGATCGAAGCGGCGCGCCGCGCCGGATTGGAGCCGGTCCGTTTGAACGTGGTGCTTCTCCGCGACCGCAACCTGGACGAGACGGTCGACCTGGTCCGCTTCGGTCTCGATCGCGGCGTGGAGGTCCGTTTCCTGGAGCTGATGGCGATCGGCGAGGCGGGGACCATCCACGACGACTTCTTCGCGCCGGCGGGGGAAGCGCTCGATCGAATCCGGGAGGCTTTCGATCTCCGGCCCCTCCCGACGCGGAGCGGGTCCACCTCGGTCCGCTACGCCTTGACCGCTCCGGACGGGCGCGAGGGGACGGTCGGATTGATCGCGCCGGTCACCCATCCATTCTGTGCGAGCTGTGGGCGGCTTCGTCTCGGCGCCGCGGGTCTCCTGCGCGGGTGCCTGATGAGCGCCGACGGCGTGGATCTGCGGCCGATTCTGCGTGGCCCCGCCGCCGCGCGCGCCGCCGGGCTCGCCGGCGCGCTGGAAGCGGCGCTCCGCGGCAAACCGCAAAGGAGCGGTATGCGGACCGGCGAGGCGATGCACCGCCTCGGAGGTTGATGGATGAGTGAAAGACGATTGAGCCATTCCGGCCCGGACGGGCGCGCCCGCATGGTGGACCTTTCCGGCAAGGAGGCGACCGACCGGTACGCCCGCGCCGAGGCGACGGTCCGGCTCGGACCGGAGACGGCGCGACTTCTCGCCGAAACCGGGGCGGTCGCCAAAGGGAACGTGCTGGAGACGGCGCGGATCGCCGGGGTGATGGCCGCCAAGCGGACGCCGGATCTGATCCCGCTCTGCCACCCGATCCCGATCGATCACGTGGACGTGGAGACGACTCTTGACGGAGAAAGGGTCCGGATCACCTGCGTCGTCTCCTCTCGATCCCGGACCGGCGTGGAGATGGAGGCGATGACCGCCGCCGCCGCCGCCGCGCTCACCGTCTACGACATGTGCAAATCCGCGGGGAAGGGAATCGTCATCGAGACGGTCCGCCTGCTCGAAAAGCGGGGGGGCAAAAGCGGTGAATGGAGCGCCGGAGGATGAACGCGGCTCTCCGGCGCCGGGATTCGGAAACGGCGCGTGGGCTGCCCGCCGCCGCCTTGACCCGTTCCCGCCCGCCCGGTAGTCTCCCTTCGATGAAACAAGGATGCCCGTTATGAGCGATCCCGAAACGCGCGCCGCGCTGGCCGCCCTCTATCTCCGCGTGTTCGGCGTGGAGCCTGAGGAGATCGTTCCGATCCGCTCGGACGGCTCGAACCGGAAAATCCTCCGTCTCCGGAGCGGCGGGCGGAGCGTCGTCGGCGTGCGCGGCGGGAACCGCGCCGAGAACGACGCCTTCATCGGGTTCAGCCGGCACTTCCGCTCCGTCGGACTCCCCGTGCCGGAGATCATCGCCGAGGACGCGGGGGAGGGGCTCTACCTCGAAACGGATTTGGGAGACGAAACGCTCCACCGCCGTCTTCTCGCGGTCCGCCGGGAGGGGCGTTTCCCCGGCGGGATTCTTCCCATCTACGAAGAGACGGTCCGCGCGCTCGTCCGCTTTCAGATCGACGGGCACCGCGGCCTCGACTACGGCCTCTGTCACCAGGGGGGGGAATTCGGCGCGGCGGCGATGCGCCGCGACATCGATTATTTCCGGGAGCATTTTCTCGGACTGCTCTACCGAGGCCCCCTCGACGGGAAAGCTCTCGATCGCGACTTCGACCGTTTGGTCGCCGAGTTGGACGGCGAGGACCGCGACTACTTCCTGTACCGGGATTTCCAAGCCCGCAACGTGATGATCCTCGATGACCGCCCTTGGTTCATCGACTATCAGTCCGGCCGCCGCGGCCCCCTGGCCTACGACCTCGCTTCCCTTCTCTACAGTGCCCGCGCCGATCTCGGCGAGGAGGTCCGTGCGCGACTGACCGAAACGTATCTGGAGGAACTGGCCGGCCGCATACCCGTGGACCGCGAGCGCTTCCTTCGTCTCTTCCCCGGTTTCGTCCTGATCCGGATCCTTCAAGCGCTCGGCGCTTATGGTAATCTGGGAATTCGGCAGGAGAAGACGCGATTTCTCGATAGCGTCCCCTTCGCGATCGCCAACCTGCGCGCGCTCCTCGCCCGCGACGGGCCCCTCGCCCGGCCGGGCGCGCTGCGCGATCTGGTGTCGCGCATCACCGAAGATCCGGACGCGGTGAGGGTGCCCGAGCGATGAGCCGAACGCCCCGAATTCATGTGTGCAGCTTTTCCTATCACGGGAGCGGCATCCCCGCCGACCCGACCGGGCACGGCGGCGGCTTCGTGTTCGACTGCCGGTTTCTTCCCAACCCGGGCCGGGAGGAGCGCTACCGGGATCGGACCGGACGGGACCCGGATGTGGCCTCTTTTCTGGAGGCGAGGGAGGAGGCGCGGGCCTTTCGGGAGAGGGTGTTTCGCATGGTGGAGGACGCGGTGGAGGGGGTTCGGGCGAAGGAGTATGAGGACTTCACCGTCTGCTTCGGCTGCACCGGCGGCCGGCACCGCTCCGTATGGCTGGCCGAGGAGCTTTGCCGCCACCTGTCGGGGCGCGGCGAGCGCTGTGATCTGACCCACCACGACCTGCCCGGGGAGAATCCTTGAACGCCGTCGTTCTCGCCGCGGGAATCGGGAGTCGCCTCCGTCCGCTCACCGACCGGACACCCAAGGCGCTTCTCACCGTCGGAGGCGTTCCCCTTCTGCGAATCGCACTGGCGAAGCTCGCCGTCGCCGGATTCGATCGGATCGCCGTCAACGCCCACCACCACGCCGATCGGCTGGAGGAGTTTTTACGGAGCGGAACGCCCGCGCCCTGCCCGGTCCTCCTCTCTCGGGAGGATCTCCTGCTCGGCACCGGCGGAGGGGTGAAACGGGCGGCCGCCCTGCTGGGCGGCGACGGACCGCTGCTCGTCCACAACGTGGATGTGTTGTCCGATCTTCCGCTCGCCGACCTCCTGGCGGAGCACCGTCGGACCGGCGCGCGGGCGACGCTGGCGGTGATGGATCGCCCGACCGGGCGGGCCCTCGCCGTGGACTCCGGTGGGATGGTCTGCGGGAGATGGGGCGGACCGGAGATTCGGCGGCCGCGCGGCGGGACCCGTCCCCTCGCGTTCAACGGGATCCAGGTGATCCGCGCGGGATTCGCCGAGCGCCTCCCCGGCGAAGGAGCTTTCGATCTGATCGACGCCTACCTCGTCTGGGTGGCCGAAGGAGCGGAGGTGCGTGCCTTCCCGATGGATGGGCGCTACTGGGCCGACCTCGGGACGAGGGAGCGTCTCGAGAAGGTGGAGAAGGACCTGGCGGGAGGGAAAACCACTCTCGACCGGCTCGCGGCCGGCGGGCTGTAGACATCGCCGGCCGTTCCCGTGACGGCGAACGCACTCCTTTCTTGTTGTCGCGGCGCACTTGGCCCCATCAGCAGAAAGCCGTCACATAGGCGACCCAGGAGATCGCGTCGTCCCCTTTCTTGACCGGCCGGAACACACCGTTCCCGTCGCCGTCCTCGTCCGTCCCCTCCCAATAAACGCGTGTTTCCGAAAAGCCCGCTTCACGGAGCAGGTCCTGAACTTCCGTCAGCGTCCAGAGTCGCCAGTCGTAGGCGAAAGCCTTCCGAATCCGGCTCCCGTCCGGGAAACGGAAATGGATGTAACAACGATAGGCGCCCGTGACCGGATCGTAGTGGTCCTGGTCCCAGACGTAGGTGAAGTCGTCATAATCGGTTTCTTCTTCCTGTGGAATCTGGGATTCCGGGCCGCCGTAGATATCGAAAACGAACATCCCCTCGGGACGCAGGCTTCGCCGCACCCGCCGGTAATAATCGAGGAGCGCGGCGCGATCCTTGAAGACGAAGTAGGAGAAGTTCATCGCCGCCACCACCTCGGGACGGAAGGCGCGGCGGGAGCGAACGTCGCCCAAAATCAGGCGCACCTGCTCGGCGGCCCGGCCGAGCGGTTCGATGTTGTTCCGCCTCCCCCACTCCAAGGTTTCTTCGTCCAGGTCGACGCCGACGGCGCGGTTTTCGGGGAACGATTTCACCCAGCGGGCGCAGACGGCGGCGGTGCCGCAGAAGTCCTCGCGTAGAAAAACCGGGGTTCTTCCATACCGTTGTTTGTATACGCGGCGGATGAAACGTACCTCTTCGTCCGGATTCTGGACCGAGGCTTCATACAGGCGATGTCTGTCCTGGGTGCGTGCAATCGGTTTCGGCATGGCTCCGTCTCGTTGGGTAGGGCGCGGGGGAATACTCGCTTTGTCGGCGGGGACGCCCCCACGCTCCCACCGCGAAGCCAGAATACCACAGAGGCGTCGGCCGTGCGAGGCGGCGGCGATTAGTCGAGGGAGTTGTCGCGGAACTTGTCCTGGAGGCGGTCGAGGAGTGTCTCCATCGATTCCGTCGGCGGGGGAGGAAGATCCTCCGGTTTCGGCCGGGTATCTTCCTTTTTCTTTTTCTGCTGCTGTTTGAATTCGGCCAGCTTGGCCTTCTCTTCCTGCTGAACCGCTTGTTTTTCGAGGCTTTTGCGGGAGAGGGAGATTCTCTTCTTCGCCGGGTCGATGTCGAGGATCTTGACTTCGATCTCCTCGTCGGGACTCAGCACGTCCTGGGGGTGCTTGATGCGTTGCATGCTGATCTCGGAGATATGAAGGAGTCCGTCCACGCCGGGAGCGAGTTCCACGAAGGCGCCGAAGTCGGTCAGGCGCGCCACTTTTCCCCGCACCACCTTGCCCGGCTCCAACTCGGCGATGGCGATGGCCCAAGGGTCCGGCTCCAGCGCTTTCATGGAGAGGGAGATGCGTCGTCCCTTCTCTTTCTGCTCGACGCCGATCACCTGGACCTTGACGACTTGGCCCGGTTGGAGCACCTCCTTGGGATCGCCTATGTGGGCGTGGGAGAGTTCCGAGACGTGCAGCAACCCCTCGATGCCGCCGATATCGACGAAGGCGCCGAAGGGGAGGACGCGGCGGATCATCCCCTCGAATACCTCGCCCTCTTTCAGGCGTTCCTCGGTCTCCTTCACCATCGCCTTCCTTTCCTCTTCGAGGATGACGCGGCGGGAGACGACGACATTGCGGCCGCCTCCATCGAAGCGCGTGATGAGGAAGGAGAGCTTCTGTCCGACGAATACATTGGGGTCCGCGCAGTAGGCGATGTCGATCTGTGAGAAGGGGCAGAAGGCGCGGAGGCTGCCGATGGCCACCTCGAACCCGCCTTTGTTGGTCGATTTCACCGTTCCCTCGACGGGAACCTTTCCCTCGTAAGCGGCCCGAATGGCGTCCCGGTCGGTGGGGCCGGATTTTTTACCGAGAGTGAGCACGACCTGCTCGTCCACCGATTCGATGGTCGCCTCGAGCGAATCACCGACGGCGAATTTTATCTCCCCTTTCTCGTCACGGAGTTCCTGGGAGAGGATGATCGCCTCGCTCCGCCCGCCGTAGTCGAGGAAGCTCTCCTTCTCGCCGATCTGGACGAGCTTCCCCTTGAGGCGATGCCCGACCTCCAATTCGGTCGAAGCCCCCTCCGGGGGAATGGCCGCTTCCATCTGTTTTTCGATCTCTTCCCGGTCCGGCTCTTGCCTGGGGGGCTCTTGCCATTCGGGCGGAGGCTCGGGGCGGTTCTCTTCCATACACACCATCCTACCAGATGGTGGAGGGAAAATGTCAATCCGAGTTCTTGTTTTTTCGAGCTCCGCGTGGCACCGGGGCGGCCCGCGGGGCCGCTCGGGAGATAGGGGCGTCGCCGGCTGGCCGCCGGCCGCGAGCGGGAAGTGGAGAGGAGGACGGGCGAGCTGTTCCCTGGGGGATTGCGGAGGAACGGCAAGAGGGAGGCGTGGAGGCGGATTCATGTAAGGAACGATCTGGAAGTGAGTTGGCGGTTCTGGTTTTATTTGACAACCGGAGGGAAGCGTTCACAATGCCCCTGGGAAGAGTCCCCGGAAGGGGAGTGAGCCTCCTGGAAGCCCCTTTTTCGAAAGGAGAGGGTAGAACCATGACGAGAAACGGGAAAAAAAGGGCCGTGTGGTTCTCGTTGCTCACCGTGCTGGCGCTGACCTTCGTGCTCGCCGTCGGCTGCGGCGACGATGACGACAACCCGGCCGACAACGGCGGCAACGGCGGCAACGGAGAGGGTACCTTTGTAAGCGTGCCGAGCCAGTGGGTCGGTGTCTGGAAGGATTCGACCCATATCGAGTACACCGTCGGGGAGATGCAGTTCAGTTTCTCGGACACGGTGACGGTGACGATCTGTCCGGAGATGCCCGCCGACAGCGCCGCCGGGCTCCCCCCGCAATGCACCTTCACCTGGAACGGCAACACCCTGACGGTCGCCTGCACGCAGACGGACACGACGGAGGCGTGTGAGACCACCATTGACCTGGAGTTCACCGAGACGGTTTCGGCCGGTAGCTACCAAGGAAACGGCACCATGGAGATGACCTACGGAGCCGGCTGCGGTGAGCTGGCCGGAGAAACGGTGACCGCCACCTATTCGGTGGTGGGTACGCGGATCGGCGACGTACCCGACCCCTGCGTACCGGATGTGGGACCTGTTGGAACCGGAGGCGATACACCTGTCGATCCCGGGACGGGCAGTTTCACCGCGACGATCACGAACGGCGGCACGACCGATGTCGATTTCACCGGGGCGGAAGCGCTCGTTTACTACGACTCCGGCGAGGGCTACTACAGTATTTCCGTGAATCTGGGTGACACCCCCTCTTTTATCTTTACGACCCCATCGCCCACGACGACCGGCACCTATGGTCTGAGTGACTTGCCGACGGGGAATCAAGTAGGCGTCGTATACGGGGATCCGGATGGTCTCACGGAGAGCGCGGGCGGAACCCTCACAATCACCGAGGCGACGTCTTCCCACATCGTGGGGAGTTTCGACTTTGACGTGGAAATCACGACCACTTCCCAGAGCACGATCAACAAGACGGTGACCGGCTCCTTCGACCTGGGCGTCGATTTTGCCGGCAAAGTGCCCGAACAGATGGTCCTGGACAGGATGCTCCGTATGATTCGCGGCGGCTGTCCCAGCTGCCCCTAGACGATCGCTCTCGATCCGTCGAACTCGCCCGGTCCCTTCGGGGGCCGGGCGTTTTTGCGATCGGCCGTTCTCTTGCCGATCGACTACCAGCCGATCGTGACGAAGACGTTGAGGAAATCCCACGCCTCGTTCCAGGTCGACCACGGGTGGAACTGAGCCGCGATGGAGAGATCCCTCCCCCAGCCGCGCGGCATCCGCACGCCGCCGCCCACCCATCCGCCGAAGGCGTCGTGGCGCGCGCTATCCCTCCACGGCCAGCAGACCCGATCGCCGCAACCGCCCCGCTCCCCCCAGGAGTACCAGCCCGCGCCGCCGCCGAGAAAGGGGCGGGTGTCGCGGGGGAAGGGGGGGAGCCATTCCGCGGTCACGCCCAGGCGAAACAGGACGATCGCTCCGCCGTAGACGGGGTCGCCTGAGGAGTAGAGGTCGTGGAGCGCCGCTTCCCAGCCCGCTCCGAATCCGTGCCCCAGCCGCCGGATCGACCCGAAATTGAGGGCGAGGTTCGCTTCCGAGCTATCCGATTCGAGGCCCACGGCGATCCCGGCGCCGAAGAAAGCGCGTTGTTTCCTCTCCTCTCCCTCCACCTCTTCCGTGTCCCAAGCCTGGATTCTCCCGGGCGCGGCGAGAAACGCGGCCGCCAGGAGCAGGAGCAATATTTCACGGAAGGGCGATCCGGGGCGCCTCGCGTTTTTGGGGGGATCCTTCCGGACTCCGCCGATGGAATCCGATCGTCGTCTCTTCTCCCCGCCGGCCGGGGGGTGAGCAATCATTTTCTCCATTCACTCTTCCTCGTGTTCTTCGAGACGGGCTCGGCCTCTCTCTGCGCGAGACCATCCTTCGTCTCCATCCCTCTGGGGGAATGCCACACCGGGGCGCGTTCCACGCACTCCATCGACGCGAACACGCCGCAGGAGACCCTCCGGTTTTCTTCTCGTCTCCGTAACTTCTTCCCCGTCGATCTCCCCTTATCCCTTCCGCCCCGCGGGGACGGGGCGCCCCCATTTTTATCGGAGGAGAATCACCTTCCCGGTGACGCTCCTCTCCCCCGAAGTGATTCTCAAGAAATACACGCCGCTCGGCAGGTCGTCCACCCGCATGATCCGCGAGCATGCCCCCGCCCGCCGCTCTTCTATCTCGATCGCTCGGACTCGTCGCCCCCTTACATCGTACAGAGCAAGCGTTACGGGCGCGGCGCGGGGGAGGGTGAAACGGACGCGGATCGACGTCGAAGAGGGATTCGGTTCGGCGGCTTCGAGACGAAGCGATTCGACCCGTTCGGACCGGCCGGGAAGTCCCACGTTTTCCCTGTCGTAGACGCCGGTGTGGCTCGAGTCCGTCCACGGTTCCCACGCGAGCGCTCCAACCGGATCGTCGATCCGAGACGCGATCGCCCCGGGGTCGATGGTCCCCCAGTAATTATAGGCGCCGTCCGCGGCGGGACAGGAGTCGCAATAAATCTTGATGTGCTTCATGGTCGAGACGTATGTGAAGTCATTCGCCCGGTCCCGTCCGCCGCCGACGGTCATTTCTCTTCCCGGTCCGAGGTGGGCCAGGATCGCCGGATTGTTCCCCAAGAACGTGTTGGACTCGATCCGCACTTGTCCCGGATCCCCGCTGACATAGACCGCCGATAGAAGCGAGGGATGTTCGAAGCGATTCCCGGCCAGCACCATCCCGTCGTCCCCGGCCAACACCACGTAGTAGAAAGGAAAGAAAGCCGAGTCGCAGGTGAAATGGAAACCGCGTCCCGGCGCGCCGATCCTCACGTTCCGCGCGTTGTTCCGCACCCGGACCGCCCGGTCCAAGAAGGGCGCCATCCACTCCGTTGAGTCGGCACCCTCCGTCGAGAAGACGGTCACCCCCCCGGTCAGGAGTACTTTGCCGGAATAAGTCCCCGGCCCGACGAGGATCGTGTCTCCCGGAAGCGCGCACAACGCCGCCGACCGGATGCCGTCGAACTCCTCGGGAACGAGGAGCGTCGTCGGCCGTCCCTCCGGTAAAGGTCCTCCCGCATAGGCGCCTCCCCCATCGGACAGATCGAACCCCTCCCAGCTCGGGTGGTGAGCGGGGCCGAAGGGGGCTCGATTGCCGCATTCCGAAATGAGCCACCCCGTGGGCGGAAACTCGTCGAAGAACTCGCAGGCGCCGTCGCAGTAGCTCGGGACGAAGGGGGTGCCGAATGGGATTTTCGCCTTGTGCCAGGAGAGCCCCGGTTCGTCGGCATAGTCGATACGGTCCGGCTCGGGGAGAATCGTCACGCGGATGTCCGCCCAATGAACGACGTCGCCGCATCGCGCCACCCACTCGTCCGCCTTCCCGCAGCCGGGCACGCCGGCTCCCACATCGGGCCAGTGGCCGTGGAAGGGGTAGCACCCGTGCGATTCCGGTCCGCCGTTCCCGTCGCCGGGGCAGCTGTTTCCGTCGCAACCTCCGCAGCTCCACTCTCCCGATCCGCCTATCCAGACCACGGGATGGCCGCCGTCGGCGAGAAGAAGCGAGGAGGCCTCCCGGATCTGGTGACGCCCGTGGAAATAGAAACAGGCGGAGAGAATCTCCGCCGAACCGGGATCGGCGGAGGAGACGCGGATGTGGACGTGCTCCCAATCCCCCTCGTGATTGTTCACCCAGTCGTTGAAGGGGAAGAAGAACCAATACTGGATGATCGGCTGCCCGGCGCCCGCGAGGAGATGCGCATAGACGGTCGGCTCCAGATCCGCGCCGGGCGGGTGATCGCCGCTTCCCGACGCGTAGAGCGCTCGCCAGTCGCCGGGGCACCGGACGGAGGGTCCGCCGTAGTCCGGGTAGAGACGAACGTAGTAGATGTAGTAGGCGGCGCCGGGGGGCGCTCCGACGTAGGTGATCGCGTTCCCGTCCCAACCGAAACCGGAGTAATTGAACGACGGAGACGCGAACGTCGGCGCCGGGTTCCAATCCGGATCGGTCGCGCGAAACACGCCGACCAAGCGACCGGCCACGTTGTATACGCGCGCCCACAATCGATCCGCGGTGAGCGCCGTTCCATCCCCGAGAATCCCGACCGGGCACGGCTTCATCCCATCCGTGCCGTCCGACGGCAGAATCAACGTCGGCCGGAACTTCTCCGCGAGCGCGACTTCCGCGTCGTCGTCGATCCCGTTCCCGTCGATATCGGAGGCTCGAACCGCCGCGTAATCGAAGAAAAAAAAGATGCAGAGGAGAGGAAAAAGGAAGGTCCTTCCCGCGCCGGTCTTACCCGCTTCATCCCTTACCCATCCCATCATCGGACCGCTCCTTCCTCGCCGCCGTTCCCGTTTTCAAAAAAGAGAGAGGGTGGTCTCTCCTCCCGAGCGCCTTGCCCGGGTTGCCGGCCGGACAGACCCCCCGCATTTTTCGTTCCGGAAATCCGCCCGTGGAATCGCCGCGACATCGCCACGGGATTGATCGCGCAAGCCGTTGTTATGTAATTCGATAGAAAATAGATATGGTGCCGCCGCCGCCGTTTTCTTATGTCAAGGGCCGAGTGGTTTTTTCAGGCGCCGGTCACGAAGATGACGACGCCGCCCACGACATGGCCGGCGACGGGAAGGGATCGTTTCTCTGTATAGAGAATTATTTTGGGATAAGGGATGGAGCGATGGCGGATTCCTCTGAAGAGAACGCCGTAGCCGGTTGCGAGGGAAGAAGAAGAGAACGATTCCTGTTGACAGGAACACGCAGTCCTGGCATAAAGCCATGAGAGTTCGTGAATGTTTTTTTATTGACAGCCGGGTTCAGTGTTGCGATTCTGCGCCCGGCAGGTCGACATGGCCTTTTTCAATCCGAGAAGGAGGGTTTCTCGAATGCGTAAAGTCGTTCTGCTCTTGGCGGCAGCTGCACTCATGACCACCACCGCCTACGCGGCGATGCCGGTAGGCTCGATGGCCTTGGGCTGGGTGAACAGCAATGCCCCGATCGGCATCCGTTACCAGGTGGCCGAGAAGATCGCGGCCGACGTCGGCCTCGGTGTGGCGAGCTACGACACGAACCGGATGGAGTTCAACGTGCACCTCGGTCTGCCCATCGAGCTGATGGCGAATGACCGTTGCTCGCTCGATTTCCGTCCGGCCGTTTCGGTTTACTACACCTCGTACGACGAGGACGGCCCGTTCGGTCAGGTCGACAACAGCCCGATCGACTTCGTGGTCCATGGCTGGTTGACGGTCAACCTCATGGTGACCGACAACTTCGGTGTGAACGCCTCCCACGGCCTCAACATCGAAATCACCGGCGATCGTGAGAACGAGGCTGGCGATGTGATCATGGAGGGCACCACGGACTTCTATACCGTCGGCGCCGGCGTCACCGAGATCGGTTGGTTCTACTGGTTCTAAATCGATTCGGTTCGCGATTCGAACCCCCCGCTCGTTCGACGGGCGGGGGGTTTTTCTTCTTCCCCATCCCGTCCGTCTCCGCTTATTTTTCATCGATTTCCTTCATTCGCGAAATAAGGAATGTTAGAATCGAGATGTGCGGGGAAACGACGGGAATCCACCGGAACATGCCTCCTGAAATGCGAACGGACTCTCACGGTTTCCTCCCGGCATCGCGCGGATTCACGCCAACCGGAGGATGCGGGCATGTTCCATTTCAGACGAATTCACGCCGGCGGGATCGCCGCCGCGACAGCTCTTCTTCTCACCCTCTCCTGCGGTGACGACGGCGGGCCGGCGGGGCCGGTGGACGAACCGGAAGCTTCCGCGGCCATCGGCCCGTCGGGCGGAACCCTCACGGTGGAAGATTCGAGCAGCGTCCTCTATGGCGTGCGGGTGGACGTTCCCGCCGGAGCGCTCTCCTCCGAACGCACGGTATCCCTCGACGTCGGCTCCGCCCCCTCTCTCCCGCAGATGCTGACCGGGGCGAGTACCGCGTTTCGGCTGGATCTCCGGGGGGCGGACGGCTTCGACAAGTCGATCACGATTCACATTCCCTACGAAGAGAGCGGGATCGTTGAAAGCGGCATCGTTCCCCTTCACGCGAATATCGAGGATGGATCGTGGGAAGTCGCCGCTCTCTCGACGGCGGATTCCACGGAGAACACGATCTCCCTCACGACAAAATCCACCGGTTGGTTTCAGGTTGCCGCGTATCCATCGTGTTCTACGCTGCCCTCCCAATCCAATCTGTCCTTCGACCCCGCACAGGACAAACTGACGCATCCGAACAACCAAAAGAGCTGTTACGGGGAATGTGCATTCGTAAAGTGGTACTGGGAGCAACATGGTGTTGCGGGCACGCCGCTTTCGACGTGGAAGACGACCGAGCACGCCAGCATTGCTCTCTATACCCATTGGGTTTGTCACGAACACACATCACGGGCGGCCCTCGCCGCCAACCAGATCGATGATCGGATCATGGAGTGGAGTCTCCGTCTCCAGCTCGCTGTTCTACAGGAGCCCGTTCTTCTCGGGTTCGAGTTCTGGAACTCGAATGTCGACGCCATGGACGGCCACGCCGTTCTGGTTTATAACTATGAAGTGCGAACGGAAGGGGATGTCGAATATACATTCTTCTCCGTCTACGATAACAATATCTGGAGCGGACAGACTCATACGAAAAGTGGACAGATCGTCTGGGACGGAGACTCTCTCTTCTACGGTGATTCCGGAGGTCAACCCTACTATCCGCAAAGAAGCCGGTTCGGTCTTGTCGGCTCACCCGATTGGGTGAAACCCGACTTCGTGTATGAGTACTTCCTCCATCCTCCCGCAGTGACCAATCCCGCTCCGACCGGCGCGGTGAGCGAGCCCGACGTGACGCTCTCGGCCGAAGTCCACTACCCCTATTACGAAGAGGATCGTGTTCAGCTCACCGTAGATGGAAACCCCGTCGAAGATCTCACCGTCCTGTCGAACGGGCCGAACGATTTCGCACTGTCCGCGGATCTCTCTCTCGCCGACGGAGTTCACGAGGTGCGGGTCGTCGCCGACAACCGGATGTCCGAATGCTCGAGCAGTCCGAGCGACGACATTCCTCCGGCGGACGGGACATGGACATTCACAATCAATGCGAACCAGCATGCCCTAATCGGGACCTGGGATCTCGTTTCCATCTGTTCCGAGGACCAACAAGGTTTTCGTTACTGCGTGCCGCGAAGTGAAATCGCCGCCGATCCGTTGACCTATATTTTCAATCCGGACGGCTCGGCCGTGCAGATCTACCAGGAGAGGGAAGCCGACTTCTCCTGGTGGATATCCGGTAACATGCTCTACACGGGGAGCGGCTCGGAATACGAATACTCCGTCGATTCGAACACTCTCATCCTCGGCTTCTCCATGTGGGACACGGAAATGCAGGAGCTCTACTGGATCACTCACGAGTTCGATCGGAGGAACTGATCGGAGAGAAGAGGCCGGCGGCGGCGGAGCGGGAGAAATGAAAACGGGCGGGGATGAGTTCCCCGCCCGTTCCATTGCATTCCCGTTCGATCAGTCCCAGAGATAGGACACGGAAAGCCGGTTCGCCATCACTTCGGTCGTCCCGCTCACGAAGTTCGGGCCGTCGAAGAGGAGATCCTCGTTGATCACCGCATCGAGCACGAACCGCTTGAACTCCATGCTCAGGCCGAAGGTGATGTCCAGGTCGGAATCGCGCATGGTGATCTCGTAGTCGTCCACCCCGTCGCCTTCCCATAGATACTTCGTGCTCTGGAAGCGCTCCACCGCGCCGATCCGTCCGGTCAGCCACTTCTGAATCTGCGACTCGAAGCCGACGTAGAAGCCGGGCAGGGTCATGACCGTCCGCGTGGCGCTGAGGTCGGGATCGGAGTCTTCCATCTTCGCGGTGTGGTAGCCGAAAAGCTCCAGGCCGAGGATGATGAGGTTCTTCTCGTTGATCGGCTTGTTGACGGCTACGCCGAGGAGGAGGTCCATCTCGGAGAGATCGGTCTCCATGCTATTGCCCCCCGACTTCACCTCGTAAGTGGTGGGGGAGTAGCCGAAGCCGCAAACCGGCACGATCCGGGTTTCTCCTTCCTCGCCGAGGAAGAAGCGTCCCGCCACGCCGAGGCCGACGCCGCCCCAGGTCTGCTCATTATCACCCGATTCCCACTTCTGACCGGGAAGGTCGATCTGGAGCCCCAGGTCCATCTTCTCGTTCGAGAGGCCCGCCGACACCGCGATGTAGCGGGTCGATTCCTCCACGTCGTTGGAGCCCGGATCGTTCTTGTAACTGTCCAGGCCGACGGTCAGGCCGACGGCGAAATCGAAGGAGCTCATCGGCATCCCGTAGTAGAACGTCAGAGTCTGCTCGTAGGAGGCGTTGTTCAGGAGATCCGTCGGGGAGACCTGCGCGAACATATTACCCCGCTCCTCATCGTCGGGGAAGACGGGCAGGTCGATGGGACTGTTCAGATAGACGCCGAAAACATTCGTCTCCTGGACGGGAAAATGAACGCCGATCGTGTAGGAATCCTCGGTGGCGTCCTTGAAGCGAAGCTCGGAGATGGCCCGCTCGTTGTAGCGGACGATCGTCCCGGGGAAGTAGGAGACGTTGGAGTCGTCCCGCAGCCAGATGCCTCGACCGCCCAGGGCGGCGACGCGGGATTCGGTCGCGAACGCCGTGGACGCCAGCGCCGCAAGCAGGAAAGCCAGAAAAAGCACGCCGACCAAACGGTTCCGTGTCATGTCCCATACCCTCCTTGTGGTTGCCGCGAGAATATCCCCTCTTTCCCCAACCTTCTGAAGAACTCCAAGCCCTTGATCCGTAATCCGGAAAAGGCGGCACGCAAACGCACGCCCTCCTCGGGGGCGGCTACAAAGTAGACAGTGCGATCCTAAGTGTCAAGGATTTCCTGTGATAGAGCGATCGGTTCACTTCAGGATCGGTTCTTTGCCGTGTTCTTCTTTCACATGGGCCGTTTGATTGTCCTGTGTTCATCCGTTCCGGCGGCCGGATCGCGAGGCTGATGCCGACCGTGAAGAGGAGGGAGAGGAGGAAGCAGGCCTCCTTCCGGTCGAGCGCCGCGTTCCAGTCGGGATGGTCCTTCCAAAGGATGGTGGAGAGGGTGCCGGCGAACATGCCGGCGAGAACGCCCTGCCGGGTGGTCCGGCGCCGGCGTCACCGAGATCGGTTGGTTCTACTGGTTCT
>JAFGGD010000022.1 GCA_016930695.1 Candidatus Eisenbacteria bacterium | reverse complement strand
GGGGAAAGGGGAAAAACCTGAAACCCTCCCTTTGCGCCCGTGGTTCGCGGCCCGGAGACGGATTCGTAAACGAGGGGGGAAAGGGAAAAAACCTGAAACACTCCCTTTGCGCCCGTGGTTCGCGGTCCGGAGACGGATTCGTAAACGAGACCGAGGGGCGCGAGGCGAGAAGCCACCTCGGACGAGGTCCCTCCCGGAGGCGTGGCCCTAGCCACGTTGAGGAAGGGACCGAAGGAGAGGTGGTTTCGCAGCCCGCGCCCCTCGGTCGCAGTAGAATCCGTCTCCGGATCGCGAACCGATCAGAAACCCAGTTCTTTCTTTCGCGCCTCGGCCGTCGGGAGGGGTTCCTGCTTCTCCGTCACCGACGGAAGCTCGGCCGCCTTTTCGGCGTTGATGGCCGCCCACTTCTCCTTGTCCGCCGGCAGGTCCTCTTCGGCGTAGATCGCCTCGACGGGACACTCGGGGATGCAGGCGCCGCAATCGATGCACTCCTCGGGATCGATGTAGACGCGCTTCTCGTCCATGTGGAAGCAGTCCACCGGACAGACGGTGACGCACTGCGTGAAACGACACCCTTCGCAGTTTTCGGTTACCACGCTCGGCATAGGAATCTCCTCGGTTTCAAGCCCGGAAGGCCGGACGGTTGCTTCTCTTCCACCGCGCCGCCTCGGGCCGGCCGGCGGTCCTTTCCGGCGCGCTCGGGGGGAGCCTCCGGAAAGGGAAACCTCTTCGCCGGGGTCCAGGCTATCGGGAATCCCGCCCCCTTGCCAAGCCTATTCGGGAAGGAAAAAGTCAGTCGCGGTCCGGCTCGAGGGCGCGTCGCATGGAGAGACCCGCGCCGCCGAAGAGAAGAAGCCCGGCGAACAGGAAGATCAGGATCCCCGATTTGGGGGGGGACGGGTACCAGACCGCCGTGTTGCCGCTCCAAAGCTCGGCGCCGTCCGGGGCGAGCGCGCGGAGCCGCGTGATCCCCGCGTCACGAGGCGTCCAGGAGAGAGCGCCCCTTTCGTCGAACACGCCGGCCCTCTCTGTCCGTTCGGTTTGGCTGTTGGGGCGGTAGGTCGCCTCCAAAACGAAGGGGCCCGCGCCCTCCGCTTCGCTCAAGCGGACCGTGATCGCCTCGCCGCGCACCGGGTGTGCGCCTTCCAGCTCCACCGTCACCGCCGCGGCCGTCGCGGCGGCGGCGAGCAGAAGAAAAAACGGCAGGGCGATCGTGGCGACTCGTCTCATCCGTCCACTCCGTCCATCAGCGATTTCCCGCGGCGGCGATGCCACACGCCCGCCCCGGTCAGGGCCAGCGCCCCGCCGGCGGTGAAAAAGATCCACCCAGCCAGCGCCAGCACCTCCAGGTTCCGGACCGTCCCGGTCTTCATGTCGTGGCCGTAGAGCCCGCCGGTCACCTCGCCCCGGATCGACCAGCCCAGGATAAAGAGGATCACCGCGGGGATGACGTAGCGGATCAGCCACTCGAAGGCGCGGGGAAGGTGAATCCTCGATCGCTCGTTCAGGTACGCCCGGAGCTTGTCCGCGCCGAGCACCCAGCCGACGAAGACGCACTCCAGGAAGCCGCAGGTCAGAAGCCCGTAGGAAAACGCCCAGTGGTCGAACAGATCGAGAAGAGAGAGACCGAGCGTGCCGTTCGAATCGAGGGCGGGATCGACGATATGGGGAAGGGCGAAGCAACAGGAGCCGATCGTCCCGATCAGGGAGATGATGATCACCGTCCGGCGACGGGAAACGCCGAACTTGTCGATGATCCCCGATCCGACCGCTTCCACCAGCGACACCGACGACGTGAGCCCCGCCGTCAGGAGGAGGGTGAAGAAGAGAACGCCGAAGAAACGGCAGCCGACGGGGAAGGAGCCGATCCCCTGGGGGATGACGAAGAAGGTCATGCCGAGGGTGGACGCGCGCGGCGCGATGGCGAAGCTGAAGAGGAGGCTGAAGATCGCGAGGCCGGCGATGTACTCGAAGGAGCAATTCAGGAAACTGATGGTGAAGGCGTTGGTCGTCTGGTCGGAACGCTTCGGAAGATACGAGGCGTAGGTCGCCATGATGCCGAAGCCGAGGGAGAGCGTGAAGAAGATCTGCGAGAACGCCCCCTGCCACACCTCGACGCTCCGCATCACCTCGAAGTCCGGCGTGAAGAGGAGCTGCAACCCCTGGCCGCCTCCCTCCAGCGTCACGCCGCGCACGATGAGCGCGATCATGAAGATCCACATCAGGGGGACGAAGACCTTCACCGCCTTTTCGATCGAGTTCGTTCCCCACCAGACGATCAGCGCGTTCAGGAACCAGACGACGATCACGTAACCGATGGTGTCGTAGCGGGAGACCATGTCGAAGAAGTGGGCCATGGAGTTGGAGAGAGCGCCCGGGGGGCACTGGAAGGCGGGAACCGCCGAGGGCTCCCAGAGGCTGCCGAAGGCGCGCAGCCACATCCCGAAAACCCAGCTGAGGATGGTGATGTAATACATGGTGATGACGCTGGCGTTCAGAAGACCGAACCAGCCGACCCACTCCCCCTTCACCCCCGCGATCCGGTACATCGCCTCGGGGAAACCCCGCTGCGCGCGGTTGCCGATCCCCAGCTCGAGCATCATCACCGGGATGCCGAGCAGGAAAAGCGCGACGAGATAGGGAATATAGAAGGCGCCCGCGCCGTATCGATAGGCGTTGGCGCTGAAAAAGACGATGTTGCCGAGGCCGATGGCGGAGCCGGACGCGGCGAGGATGAATCCGATCTTCGATTTCCACTGACCGCGATCGGTCTGGGACATGGCCGGCTCCTGGTGCGCGGGCGTTTCGCGCATAGACTATGCCGGAGGCGGCGGTTCTGTCAACCGCGCCGCCGGCCGCCCCTCGTCTACCGCGTCGCGTCCGTGTATAATGAGGCGGTTCCGTCCGGCGGGCCGCGGGAAACCCGCCGCGGGACCGACCCGGGAGGTTGTTCTTGCGCTTCGCGACCCTTCATCGGCAACGCCCCTCCGTTCCGCGCTTCCGCGGCGCGCGCCCCATCGCCGGCGCCGCGCTCCTCGCCGCGCTCCTCTCCTGCCAGCCGGCGGAGAAGGACTCCCCCACCGGCCTCATCGTCCTCTCCTTCTGTTCGATCCGCGCGGACCACATGAGCTGTTACGGCTACGCGCGGGAGACCACGCCGAACCTGGACGCCTTCGCGCGCGAGGCGGCGCTCTTCGAGACGGCGGTCGCCCCCTGGCCCAAAACATCCCCCAGCTTCTGCTCCATCATGACCGGCACCTACCCGCACAGGAACGGCGTGATGTGGAAAACCGCCGGTGTCCGTCTCGCCGACGAGAACGTCACCCTCGCCGAGATCCTGCGGGAGAGAGGGTACGCCACCGCCGCCTTCGTCTCCTCCGGAGCGCTGAGCGGCCACCTCAACATCCAGCAGGGTTTCGATCACTTCGAGGAGACATGGAAGCAGGACGCCCGGCGTTCCTACCCATTGTCGGTCCGATACGACCGAACCGCGCTTCGGGCGCTGGAATGGCTCGACGAGCGCGAGGAGGGACCGTTTTTTCTCTGGGCGCACTTCAACAACGCCCATTACCCGTACAAGCCGCCCGCCGAGCTGGCCGCGCCGTTCATCGGCGACTCCCTCTACAGAGACACGCTCACCGTCGATGTGGCGATCGAGGGATTCCGCGACATCGAACTTCCGCCGGGGCACCCCAACTCCGGTCAGGTGCTCCACAACGATCTGGGGACAATCCCCAAAAGGAGCGCCCTTCCCGTCGCGCCGGGGAGCCGCGACTACCGCGGCGATCTCGCCCACTACATCGCGCAGTACGACGGCGGGATCCGCTGGGCGGACCGCTCCGCCGGCATCCTCCTGGACGGGCTCCGCGAACGAAACCTCCTCGACGATGTGGTGGTCGTCGTCGTGGGGGACCACGGCGAGTCCCTCGGCGACCACGATTTTTACTTCGAGCACGGACGGTTCCCTTACGAAGCATGCGCCCGGGTGCCTCTCCTGATCCGCTACCCGTCGCTGATCGAGCCGGGATCGCGGCCGGCCGGTCCGGTGGGGACATTCGCCACGACGCCGACGGTGTTGGAGATCCTCGGCGTCCCGGTCCCCGGGACCGTGGACAGCCGCTCACTCCTTCCCCATCTGCGGGGCGGGCCGGCGCCGGAGCGCGTCGTCTCCGAATCGGGTTACGAGCCCGCTTTCCAGGTCTCCCTCCGGGAGGGGACGTGGAAGCTGATCCACGTGCCCGAATCCCGGGACCGGTCGATCATGCGGGGGGGCGAATTCGAGCTGTACGATCTCGCCCGCGACCCGAAGGAAAGGAAGGACCTCTGCGCGGAGCGCCCGGAGATCGCGGCGCGGCTCCGGGAACGATTGGAGGAGTGGTCGGCGGAGTGGGGGCGCGGGACGGAAGGAGCGGCTCCGGGCGACACGGTCGGTCTCGACGAGGCGACGCGGGAGAACCTCCGCGCCATGGGATACCTGAAATGACGCGCGTCGCGCGTCGACGGAGCGTTTGACCCGATGTGGACCTACCTGATCTGGATTCCGGCGCTTCTTCTTCTCTCCGCGGGGTGGTTCGCCGGCGCCCGAGTGTCGAAACGCGCCGCCCGGCGCATGACGATCGCTTTCGCGCTCGTCGTGATCGCCCGGCTCGTCGGCGGCACGCTGCTCTCCTTGGCGGACGCTTCCTGGCTTCCCTCCGCATTCCAGGGGAGACCGACCGCCTGCGCCGGGTTCATCCTTCACATCGCGATCCTTCTCTTCGCGATGGGCATCGCCGTCCGCACGATTCTGTCGAGCTATGAAGGAAAACGCCGGATCGCGAGGATCGTCTTTCTCGCCGTCGCCCTTCTCGCCGAATTCTTCGAACCGATTCACGCGCTGAACGCCATCTCCATTCTCGGCTTCCTTCTCCTCGCTCTTTCGACAAAATGGACGAAGGAGACCGCCGGCCTCCGGCGGCTCGGCCTGGCGATACTCGCCTTTCTCGCCTTCCTGACGAGCCTGATCGGGCAGAGCTGGCCCGAGCGCTACCTAAACACCCTGCTGACGCCGGGGGTGAAGATCCTCGACTTCCTGGTCATCTTCTTCGCCCTTCACTGCTTCTTCTCCTCCTTCCGTCTCGCCATCGGCGTTCGCGTTCGGGTTCGGAGAATCGGGAGAAGCCTGCTCTTCTCCCATCTCCTCGCCATCGTGGTGCCCGCCGCGCTGGTGATCGCCTTCCTGATGCTGACGACTCTCGCCGGCATCGCCGGCTATCGCGCCGAAACGGTGGAACCGTATCTGAACATGAGAATCGAGCGGATGGAGAGGGCGATGGCGATTCTGCTGGAGGGCGCGGTCGCCGAGGAAGCGGTCTTCGACCCGGTCCGCCTCGCGAAGGAATTCGCCGCGATCGAACCGGAAGAGAACGTCGCGTCGGGAACCCTTTTCCTGCGGAGCGGCGGAATCGATGAAGCGGAGGAGCCCCTTCTCTTCCTCTCCCCGATTGCGACGGCGGAACGGAATCGGCATCCCCTTCCGGACGATCCGGAGGCGTGGCTCATTCCCGAAACCGGATGGGTCTCCCTTCCGGACAGCTCCAACGGCATCGTTCTCGTTCGGGGCCGCCTCTTCCTCATCGCCCGAAACGAGGCGGAAAGGGATGACGGTTTCGTTCTCCGCGCCTTGCTGATTCGAGAGGTTCCCAGCGGGCGGATCGGCGACCTGGAACTCGCCCTCGATGCGCCGATCCGGATCAACACGCTGGTCAGCGTCAACTCGCAAGGCGGAGGAGTGCAAGTCAGCTTCGGCAATGAACAGGACCGGGCGGAAGCGGAGGAGGAGGAGGCGCTCTGGGATCGGGAGGACGGGGCGGAGGAAGAGTCGAACCGCCGGGACGGACTCGCCATCCCCGGCGGCGCCTTCCTGACGATCCATGAGTACGACCGGGAGGCGGGAAGCTGGACGGAACGCCCGGTGGCGATCACCTCACGGGCGTGGCCGGGCGACCTCTTCCACGGCCTCACCGGAGTCCGCGAGAACCGGATGAACCTGATCGCCCTGGTCCTCCTCCTCCTCCTGGCGCTTCTCTTTCTCGTCGTGGTCGGCGTGGTGCTCGGCACGGTGATCTCCATGAACCGCGGCATCGCGGCCGCAATCGGACGGCTCACCGGCGGCGCCCGCCGTCTCCGCGAGGGGGACCTCGCGAATCGGATCGAGGTGGTCGGCGAGGACGAGCTGGCCGGTCTCGCCCGGGAGTTCAACCGGATGGCGGAGGGACTCGAGGAGGGACGGAGGGTCGCGCTGGAGAAAGAGCGCGTGGAGGGGGAACTCGCCATCGCACGGGAGATCCAGCGCAAGCTCCTCCCCGCCGGGCCGCCCGAGGTCGCCGGACTGGAGGTGGCCGGGATCAGCACGCCGGCGCGCGAGGTGGGGGGCGACTACTACGACTTCTTCCTCTCCGAGGACGGGCGGCTCGTCTTCGCCATCGCCGACGTGAGCGGCAAGGGAGTGCCGGCGGCGCTCCTCATGTCCTCCATGAGCGCCTCCTTCCACGCCTACGCGGCGGGGCATCTCGACCCGGCGGCCGCGGCGGCGAAGCTGAACGCCTTCCTCTACGCGAGCACCAAGGCGGAGAGCTTCATCACCGGCTTCCTCGCCGTGGTGGACGGACCGGAAGGAGTGATCCGCTTCGTGAACGCCGGCCACGAACCGCCGGTGCTGATCCACGGCGACGGGCGAATCGAGACGGTCGAGGGGGGCGGGCTGATGCTCGGCGCCTTCCCGGAAGCGCCCTATGAAGAGGCGACGGTCCGTCTCGAAACGGGGGACCTTCTCCTTCTCTACACGGACGGCGTCACCGAGGCGATGAACCGGGAGGAGTCTTTCTTCAGCATGGAACGCCTGCTGGAGGAGGCGAAGGGGTTCGCGGGCCTCACCGCCGGCGAGACGCTCCAAAGGCTGACCGCGGCGATCCGCGGCTGGGTCGGCGACGCCGAGCAGTCCGACGACATCACCCTCGTGGCGCTGAGGAAACGGTAAAGGAATGCTCCTTCGGTAGCGAGGAGGTATCCGGCGCCGAAGGAGAGTCGGGACGCGGCAAGACTTCCCGCGGAAACGGGACAGGAGGTTCTGAAATGCCCGGAGCTTTCACGCACTACCCCCCCTACATGGTCGGCTGGGGAACGCTGGCGCTGATCAACGCGGGGATCGCCCAGGGAAAGAACCGGAGCGGCCTCCTCTGGTTCCTGGTCTCCCTTCTGCTGGGACCGATCGCCACCTTCCTGCTCGTCGCCTTCTTCCCCAACCGGCGGCGGTAGGGGCCGTACGAATTCGAAGCATGCCAAGCGGAAAAAAGAGAAACCCCCCGCCCGTCGAACGAGCGGGGGGTTCGAATCGCGAACCGAATCGATT
>JAFGGD010000021.1 GCA_016930695.1 Candidatus Eisenbacteria bacterium | reverse complement strand
TCTCCCTTCGGGGCACGGTCCGGATGCTTCCGCATCCTCCCTCTTCTCGCTCGCCGACCCACCTCCGCCCGCCCCGATAAGCTCGACAGATTCTTTTACGCCTCGACGGAGGCGGGCTCGGGTGGGTGCCCGGCGAGTCGAGACGGCCCCGAGAGGGAGACCGGCGGAGGAGGGGATGGCGGGAGAGGGTGGGGGTGCCTTTCCATCCCCCACCAGTCTCCCTTCGGGGCACGGTGGGGGGAACGGGAAAAGCCCCGGTTCCTCGGGGGGAACCGGGGCCTGTGGCCGGTCGCGTCGCGGCTTAGCTCTCCTTCGCCCGGAGCGCCGCGGCGGTTTCGGTCTCCCGCCGGACGCTGTTGGATTGGCAGCGGGGGCAGGAGCGTTCCTTCGTATCCCCTTTCGCCCAAAGGGCCGGGAAACGGTGGCCGCAACGGAGGCAGTAGAATGTCACCGTCTCGCTCATCGGATCACTCCCTCACGGCGCCGGAAGCGGCGAAGGGAGCGCCCCCCGCCGCTTTTCTCCGCGACGCCCGTTTGATCTTGAGCAGCTTCTCCCGCTTCTCCGCCCGGTAGGCGGCGACAGCCTTCTTGGTTTGCTCCACCTCCTCCGGGGTGATCCGCGCGAGGAGCCCGTCCAGTTCGCGCATCACCCGCGCGAACTTCTGCCCCTCCGCGGCGCTGATGTACTCCAGCTGCAGGCGGAAGGGGCGGATGCCGAGCTTCTCCATCTTTTCCCAAACGCGTTCCACGCGCTGCTGCGTCCAAGTGACGGCGCTCACGTAATGGCAATCGGAGAAATGGCAACCCGAAACCAGAACGATGGGCGCCCCTTTTTCGAAGGCGTGCCAGATGAAATCCTCGTCCACTCTTCCGGAGCACATGGTTCGGATGAGGCGGGTCGACGCCGGGTACTGGAGCCGGCTGGTCCCCGCCATGTCGCCTCCGGCGTAGGAGCACCAGTTGCAGGCGAAGGCGACGATCTTCTCCATCGAACGTTCCGCGAGGACCGCGTCCACCTGGGCGAGAATCTGCGGGTCCGTGAAATGGTTCATGTTGATCGCGTCGGTGGGGCACTCGGCGGAACAGGTGCCGCAACCGGCGCAGGCCGCCTGGATCACCATCGGGAAGAGGCCGGTCTTGGGATCCGGCGCCGTGATGGCGTGATAGGGGCAGACCCGGGCGCAGCGCCCGCAGAGGGTGCAGTTCTCCTTGTCGATCCGTGCGGTGATCGCCTCGATGCGCACCTGGCCGGCGGAGAGAAGGCTGCCGGCGCGGGCCGCCGCGGCGGAGGCCTGGGTGACCGAGTCCTTCACGTCCTTCGGCGATTCCACGCAGCCGGCGAAATAGACCCCCCGGGTGGGCGCGTCCACCGGCCGGAGCTTGGGATGCGCCTCGAGCACGAACCCATCGGGCGTGGAGCTGAGGGCGAGCAGCTCACCGAGGGAACCGCCGCCGTTTTTACGGGGCACCATCCCGACGGAGAGAACGAGCAGATCCATCTCGTGCTTCTCCAGCCGCCCGGTGAGTGTGTTCTCCACCGTGACCAAGAGGTTCCCCGTGCCGGGATCCTCGGCCACGTGGCCCGGCAGGCCGCGCACGTAGAGCGTTCCCGTCTCCCGGCTCCTCCGGTAGAGATCCTCGAAACCCTTTCCGAAGGCGCGGATGTCGGTGTAGAAGACCGTGGAGCGCGCCTCCGCGTCGTGCTCGGCGATGAGGAGCGTCTGCTTCACCGTGTTCATGCAGCAGATGTTGGAGCAGTAGGGCGCTCCCCGCGCGGGCGCGCGGCTCCCGACGCACTGCACGAAGCCGATCCTCTTCGGTGTTCCGCGATCGGAGGGACGGATCAGGTGTCCCTCGCTCGGGCCGCCCGCGGAGATCAACCTCTCGAACTCCATCGACGTGATCACGTTCGAGAAACGGGTGTAGCCGTATTCGTCCTGTTCCCGCGGGTCGTACACGTCGAGGCCGGTGGCGACGACGATCACCCCCACGTCCAGGTCGAGGAATTCGTCCTTCGCGTCGAGATCGATGCAGTTTTTGTCGCAGGCGTCGACGCATTTTCCGCAGGCGATCGGGTTGTTGCCGAGGCAGTCTTCCATTCGAAGGACATAGGCGGAGGGGACCGCCTGGGGGAAGGGCATGTAGATCGCCTTGCGGGAGGCGAGGCCTTCCTGGTACTCGTCGGGGACGGCGACGGGGCAGATCGCGGCGCATTCGCCGCATGCGGTGCACGCGGTCTCGTCCACGTAGCGCGCCTTCTTCCGGACCTTGATCCGGAAGTTGCCGACGAAGCCGCTGATCTCTTCCACTTCGCTGTTGGTCAGAAGCTCGATCCGGGGATGCCGACCGGCATCCATCATTTTAGGTCCGAGAATTCATATGGAGCAGTCCATGGTCGGATAGGTCTTGTCCAGCGCGGCCATGATGCCGCCGATGGTCGGTTCCTTCTCGACCAGATACACCTTGTGACCCAACTCGGCGAGGTCGAGCGCGGACTGGATCCCCGCCACGCCGCCGCCCACCACGAGGGCCGCCGCCGTCACCGGGAAGACCGCCTCCTCCTGGCTCTCCAGAAGGTTCGCCCGATAGACGGCGCTCCGAACCAGGTCCTTCGCCTTTTCCGTCGCCCCCTTCCGATCCCCCTGGTGCACCCAGGAGACGTGCTCGCGGATGTTGGCCATCTCCATCAGGTAGGGATTCAACCCCGCGTCGGCGACGCATTGGCGGAATGTGGGCTCGTGAATTTTGGGGGTGCAGGAAGCGATCACCACCCTTTCCAGGTTGTGCTCGGCGATCCCCCGCTTGATCTCGTTCTGTCCGGGATCGGCGCAGGTGTAGCGGTTGCGGATCACCGCCGCCACGCCGGGGAGGGTCTCGGCGAAGCGGGCCACCTCCTCCGTGTCGACCGCGCCGGCGATGTTCAGGCCGCAATCGCAGACGAACACGCCGATCCGGGGTAGTTTATGCGTCATCGTCCTTCTCCTTGCGTCGCGACCGGCCGGGTGCGGCCCGCCAGCGCCGATGAGACCAAAGTGGTGATGTCCGTGATTCGGATCGCCCGCCGGGGAGCGGCGCCGCCCTCGAATCGGGGGCGGGACGCGTCCTCCCGCAGCGCGCAGGTGAAGTGGATGAGGCATTTCGGGCAGGCGGTGACGAGCGTCTCCGCGCCGGTCGCCGCCGCCTCTTCGAGCCGCCGGGTCTGCATCTCCCGCGATTCGGCGTCGCAATGCTGGAAGCCGGAGGTGCCGCAGCAGCGCGCCGCCCGCCCGCTCCTCTCCATCTCGACGATCCGCAGCCCCGGGACGGCGCCGAGCATGGTCCGGGGCGGTTCCGTCATTCCGAGGTGCCTCCCCAGCCGACAGGGATCCTGGAAGGTGACGGTTTGTCCCGAAAACGAGTCGTCGCTTAGCTCATAGAGGCCGAGCTCCTCGATTCGATCCATGAGAAAAGAGGTGATGTGTTTCACCTCCGCCGCGAAGCCGGGCGCGGCGCCCGGGTAGTCCTTCGTGAGCGTGCGGGCGCACTCGGCGCAGGCGGTGACCACCGTCTCGGCGCCGCTCTCCCGGATCATCGCGGCGTTCCTCTCCGCCAGCCGGAGGAACCCCTCGCGGTCGCCGGACCAGAAGAGGTCGTGGCCGCAGCAGACCTCGTCGCTTCGCACCACCGGCTCGATGCCGATGCGGTTCAAGAGGCGAATCGCCGAGCGGGCGATCTCCACCGTCTCCACGCCGAGCCCGGAGAAGACGGTGTCGAAGAGGGGGGCGCAACCGACGAAGAGGAGCACCTTCCCCTTCTTCGCGACCTTCAGGTCCGGCGTCAGCCAGGAGAGACGATCCTCCCGCGATTTCCCTTGAGCCATCAAGCGAGTCGCCTGTTGGAGGATTTCGTGGTGCGGGCAGGAGGCGCGTTCCTCGACGGCGGTCGCCTCCCGCGCGCCCCGCACGAAGTCCACGAAGGCGACCCCTTCGGGGCAGAGTTCCTCGCAGGCGCCGCACGTGAGGCATTGGCGCACCAGCTCGGTCGCCTCCGGCTCCCGATCGTTGAGCGCCCGCGCCACCAGGCGGCGGGGGGAGTAGGACTCGCGGAGCTCCGACAGGGGACAGACGCCGGTGCACTTGCCGCAGCCGAGGCAGAGCGTGGCCGACGTTCGCCTGGCGAGGTCTTCGAGCTTCGTCATGATGATCCCTCCCCCGCGAAGGCCGGCTTCTCCCAATCGAGGGGATCTCCCTCGGGGCTATCGGACCAGTCGCTCCGCACGCACTCCGGGTCGACGCCGGAGAGGGCGAGCACCCGTCGGGCCAGTTTGATCTGTTCCTTGGCGACGCCGGCGCCCCTCTCGAAGCGACACCGCTCGTCGGCGCACCCGGCGATCACCACCTTCTCGGCGCCCCGGAGGATCAGGCCGAGGATCGTTCCCGCGTCGACCTGTCCGGCGCAGGAAAGGCGGATTACGTCCCGCTCGCCGTTCCCGTCCGGTTCGGGGGCGACGCAGCCTCCCCGTCGCTGGCAGGTGATCACCACGGTCCGCGCGGGGCGGCCCCCGTCGAGGAGGCGGCGCGCCCCTTCGTCGAGCATCCACTCGCGGGAGAAGGGGGCGATCCGCGCAGCGCCGGTTTTACAAACCGAAACGCAAAGGCCGCAGCCCCGGCATGCGAGCGGGTCGATGCGGGAGACCGGTTCGCCCCGTGGTCCGGGGATCAGGCGGGGAGCGCCGAAGGCGCAGATCTCCACGCAGTTCCCGCAGCCCCGGCAGAGCGCCGCGTCCACCTCCGATTTGACGAGCGCCACGTCCACCGGCAGCACGGGAGGTTCCTCGACGCCGGCGGTGCGCAACGTGATCGTCCCTCCATGCTCCCCCTCGCGGGTGTTCGCCGGCATCCCCTCGTGCGGGGTCCGGAGGAGGAGATCGAAGCTCCCGCCGTTTCCCTCCTCGGATGGACCGCTCCGAACGAGCACGTGCCGTCTCTCGCATCCGGGAATGCAGCTCCAGCACTCGGAACAGGGACCGCAGCGGCGGCAGCGGGACGCCTCTTCCCGCGCCTCTTCCTCCGTGAAGGAAAGCTCCACCTCTTCGAATCCGAGCCGCTCCTCCAGATCCCTCTCGGGCGGATGGAGACGGTCGCGCCTCTCCGCCGGCGGATCGGCGAGACCGAGTTCCCAGCCGCCGCCGGGTCGGCTCTTTCCCTTTTTCAGCGCCGCCGCTCCTCCCTCCACATAGAGGGCGATGGACCGCGCGGCGCGCCGCCCCGCGGCGATCGCCTCGATCACCGTGGCGGGACCGGTCACCACGTCACCCCCGGCGAAGACGCCGCTGATCCGGGTGAGTCCCGTCTCCGGATCGGCGACGAGAAATCCCGTGTCGCTCACGGCGTGGGCGTGCCGGTGGCCGAGGAAGGGGAGGTACGCCTCCTGTCCGATGGAGGAAATCACCGCGTCGGCGGGGAGCACGAAACCGGAACCGGAGACCGGGATCGGCCGCCGCCTCCCGCTCGCGTCCGGCTCGCCGAGTCGCACCTCCAGGCATTCGATTCCGTTCACGCGCCAGTTTTTCGCCTTCAGCTCCTGCGGGGCGGCGAGCCAGCGGAAGCGGACCCCCTCCGCCTCGGCGGCGCGCACTTCTTCCTCCACCGCGGGCATCTCCTCCTTGGATCGACGGTAGACGATCTCGGCGCTCCTGGCGCCGAGACGGAGGGCGGTCCGCGCCGCGTCGATCGCCGAGCTACCGCCGCCGATCACCAGTACACGTTCCCCTGCGGGGCTGCGGTCCCCTTCGTTCACGCGTTTCAGGAAACGGAGCACTCCCTCGATCCCCTGGAAGTCCGACTCGCCGGGGATCCCGAGACGACGGTTCTTGGAGGCGCCGACCCCGAGAAAGATCGCCTTGTGCCCCTCGCCGACGAGATCGTCCAGGCCGAAGTCGCGGCCGAGGGCGACGCCGGTTCGAAGATCGATCCCGGGCCCGAGCATCTGTTCGATCTCCCGATCGAGCACCGTCCGCGGGAGCCGGTACGAGGGAATGCCGTAGCGGAGCATCCCGCCCGGTTCCGATTCCGCCTCCAATAGAGTGACGGGGAAACCGGCGCGGGCCAGCTCGTAGGCGCAGGTGAGACCCGCCGGTCCGGCGCCGATCACGGCGATTTTCTGGCTCCGGTAGGGGGCGGGGGGGCGGAAGGAGGGAGACGGCTTTATATCCCGGTCGGCGAGAAAGCGTTTCAGCGCGCGGATCGCCACCGGAGCGTCCGTCGAGTTCCTGTTGCAGACCGACTCGCAGGGATGGTTGCAAACCCGCCCGCACACTCCCGGAAGGGGGCAGTTCATGCGGACCACATGCATCGCCTCCTCGTAACGCCCCTCGGCGATCAGGGAGACGTAGGCTTTGACGTTGACGCCGGCGGGGCAGGCCTCCATGCAGGGGGAGGGACCGATCCGGGAGATCGGATACCGCGCCCCCGAGGGGAAGTCGAGCCGCGCCTCTTCAACCTTGATCCACTCCATGGCGATCTCTCCTCCCGCGCTCAGGCACGGGCGCTCGTTTTCGCGCCGCCCGTGGCGCCGCCGCCGGTTTTCGTCCCGTGGGCGTACCCTTCGTCGAAGGCGCGCAGGTTCAACTCCTCGCTGCCCGGTGGAACCGACAGGCGGATCGCCTCGCGGGCGGCCTCGCGCGCCATCACTCCGGTGACCGCGGAGAGGAAGCCGCACATCACCATGTTGGCGCAGATGCGGCGGCCCAGTCCTTCGGCGATGCGCGTCGCGGGGACTCCGTGCACGGCGCGCCCTTGATCCCGCCTGGGGTGCACCAGATCCTCGTCGACGAGCAGCGTCCCCTCGCCGGTCAACTCGTCCGCGTACTTGGCGTAAGCGTCCTGGCTCATGGCGATCAGGATGTCGGGCTGTCGGATATAGGGGTAGTCCACCGGGTCGTCGGAGAGAATCAGCTGGGCGGAGCAAGCCGAGCCCCGCGCCTCCGGCCCGAAGCTTTGGTTCAATGTGGCGTGGCGTCCCTCGTGAATCGCCGCCGCCCTTCCGGTGATGTAGGCGAGAAAGATGATCCCCTGGCCCCCGAAGCCGGAGACCCGGATCTCCTGTCTACTCATGACGCGCCCCCCGGTCCACCAGCGCCCTCCGGGCCGCCGTCCGCATGTAGTACTCCTTGTGAAGCCCGTACTCCTCGCCCAACCGCCTCTCCAGATTGGCGTCCAGGTTGTCCAGGAAGGTGGGCTTCTCGATGTCGACGAAGCGGCCCACCGTGATCGTGCCGCCGTAGCCGATGTCCACCTTGGTCGGGTCCGCGTCGTGCCGGATCTCGCTCTTCTCCTTGTAGTAGCGGAGCACGTCGAGGACGGAGCCGAGCTTGTTTCTTCTGATGTAAAGCGTCGGGCAGGGGGCGATCACCTCGATGAAACTGAAACCGGGCTTGCGGATCGCCTCCAAGATCGAGCGGGTGAGGCGGCGCACGTGGAGACAGGTCCAGCGCGCCACGTAGACCGCGCCGCTGGAGGCGGCGAGGCCGGGGAGGTTGAAGGGGTGTTCCGAGTTGCCGAAGGGGGTGGTGCTGGAGAGGGCGCCGGTCGGCGTGCTCGGAGCGACCTGGCCGCCGGTCATGGCGTAGTTGAAGTTGTTCACGCAGATCACGGTCAGATCGACGTTCCGCCGGGCGGCGTGGATGAAGTGGTTTCCTCCGATGGCGATCAGGTCGCCGTCGCCGCTGATCACCACCACCTTGAGCCTCCGGTTGGAAAGGTGAAGGCCCGTGGCGAAGGGGAGCGCCCGGCCGTGCGTGGTGTGGAAGGAGTCCAGTTTGATGTACCCCGCCACGCGGCCGGTGCAGCCGATGCCGGAGACGACCACCACGTCGTCCAGGTCGAAGTCCCCTTTGTGCAGGGCGTCGACGAAACAGGTGAGCACCGGACCGATCCCGCAGCCCGGGCACCAGATGTGCGGGATCCGGTCCATCCGGAGGTAGGGCTCCATCGGATGGGCGGGCGCCGCGGCGGTCCGCGCGTCCGTTTCCGTGAGGATGTCGCTCATGATGCGCCCCCTTTCCTTTTCCTCCGCACCTTGCCCGGCGACGGGCCCCCTTTCTTTCCGGCGCGCGTTCCCTCGCGGATCGCGCCGAGGATCGCCGCCGGATCGTGCACCCAGCCGCCGGCGTGCGTGACCGGCAGAACGGCGGCGCGCCCTCCGACGACCCGCTCCGCTTCGAGAACCACCTGGCCAAGGTTGATCTCGGGAACCACGATGGCGGAGACCCGTTCGGCGAGTTCGCGAACCAGCTTTTCCGGGAAGGGCCAGACCGTGACGAGCCGGAGTTCGCCCACGCGGATCCCTTCGGCGCGCGCGGCGTCCACGGCGGCCCGGGCGACGCGCGAGGTGATGCCGTAACTGAGCACCACCACCTCGGCGTCGTCGAGCCGGTTCGATTCCACGTCGATAATGTCGTCGGCGTTCTTCTCGATCTTGTCCTTGAGGCGGCGGACGAGGCGGTCCTGAACCTCCGCGGTCATCATCGGATAACCCCGCTCGTCGTGGGTAAGACCGGTGCTGTGGATCCGGTACCCGTCGCCGACCATCACCATGTCCGGCACCCCGTCGCCGTTCGGCGCGTAGGGAAGGTACTCCCCCGGCGGCAGAGAGGTGATCCGCCGCTCCACGATGTCGATCTCCTCCGGCGGCGGGATCACCACCTTCTCGGTCATGTGGCCCACGCACTCGTCCATCATCACGAGCACGGGGAGCCTGTACCGCTCCGAAAGATTGAATGCTTGAATGGTTCGGTCAAAACATTCTTGGGGGGAGTTGGGGGCGAGCGCAATGATCGCGTAGTCGCCGTGAGAGCCGTAGCGCGCCTGCATCATATCCGCCTGGCCCACCATGGTGGGGAGCCCCGTGGAGGGACCGCCGCGCTGCACGTTCACGAGCACGCAGGGGACCTCCATCATCAGGCCGAGCCCCAGGTTCTCCATCATCAGCGAGAAACCGGGGCCGGATGTGCATGTCATCGATTTCACGCCCCCCCAGGAGGCGCCCAGGATGGCGGCCATGGAGGCCATCTCGTCTTCCATCTGGATGTAGACGCCCCCCACCTTGGGAAAGCGGCGGGAGACCCGCTCGGCGATCTCCGTGGAGGGGGTGATCGGGTAGCCGGCGAAGAAACGGCATCCGGCGGCGAGGGCGCCCTCGGCGGCGGCGTGGTCCCCGTCGAGGTAGTGGGCGCCGGTCAGCACGCCTTCCGGGTGGGCGTTCAAGAGATGCCCTCCCCGTCCGGCAGGTTCTCCGGGATGGGAGGCCGGCCGGTTTCCCCCTCCGTCCCGTCGGTCACGAAGATGGCGAACTCGGGGCAGAGCACTTCGCAGAGATGGCAGGCGACGCAGGTCTCCTCTCGCGCCACCTCGGGGGGATGATAGCCCTTCAGATTGAATCGCGTGGAGAGGCGGAGCACGTCCAAGGGACAGTGCTCCACGCAGTAGGCGCAGCCCTTGCAGCGCTCCTCCAGGATGTGAATGGACCCGTGCCGGACGGCGACGCGGTCCTTGTCCAGCGGCGTTCTCCAGTAGCGCCGCGCCTCCGTGCCGTGCGTCATGATGCGTCTCCCGTCGGGACCGGCGTCAACCGGATGAACCGGTCGATTCCCGCCCCCCCCGGTGGTAGGGGCATGGGCCGACCTCCTTCTCGAAGGGACAGTTCGTCGCGACCAGGCCGCCGCAGCGAAGGCAGGGTTTCCCGTCCCCTTCCTCCCGCCGGAGAAGCAGCGTGGTGAACCGTCCCAGAAGAGAGGCGAGATCGACGCGTTCTTGATCCGTCAAGTTTCCGAGCACGGGTTGAAGACCCGACACCCGGCGTTCCCGGTAAAGCCGGAGAAATTCCCGGCCCTCGGCCGTGATTCGGAGATCGATGCTGCGGCGATCCTCGGCGGGCGTGATCCGGTCGAGAAGGCCGAGGCGGGCGAGTTTGTCCACGTTCTTCGACGCCGCGGGGGCGCTGACGCCGAGAAAACCGGCCACCTCGCCGACGCGGGCGCTGCCGTTCATCTCGATCAGCTTGAGGAGGTGCACCTGATGGATGGAAAGAGGCGCGGGCGCGCACTCGCGAAGAATGCGCGTCTCGAGGATCTCACGAACGGCGTTCGCGAAGACGTGACTGATGCGCGCGACTCGGAGGGAAAGCAGGTCTTCGTCGCCGTTCCCCGGGGGTGGAACGTGACTGATCACAGCTTTCTCGTTGTGAAAATCCCCAGTCTTTATTCAGTAACCCGGATGAAAGATTAACCCATCTTTATGATTTTTGTCAATTGGTTTGTTTTCAATGCGTTCGGGAAAAAATCGTGCCAGTTTTCCCCGTATCGCCTCTTCGGGGCGATGCGTGGGGAAGAGGGGTGTCCGCGGTTGACAGCGGAGAGGGCCGCCGGGTAGGCTCGGCGCAAGGAACAACCACGGATCTTCCTGTCACGCTTCGGGTTTCGCGGCCGGAATCCCGGAGAGGGAGGGCGAAGTGAACCGGTCCGCATGGTCGACGGCATTGATTCCGCTCCTGCTCGCCGCCGGCGTCGCCGCGGCCTTCGCGAATGGAGGCCCTCCCCCGCGTCCGGCGGACGCCCGGCCCTTCCTTCCCGGAGCGCCGCTTTCCGAATCGCACGGAAAGCGCGCGCGCGCCGAGGCGCTTACCGCTCCGGCGGCGCAGGCGGACACCTTCCGCGTCGCCGCGATCCTGATCGAGTTCCCCGAGGACGACGACCCGGCCACCACCGGAAACGGCCTCTTCGGAGACGTTTTAGACGCGAATGAATATGTCTACGCCGGAGTCTTTCCGGAGATTCTCGATATCCCCCGCGACCCGGAGTACTTCCGGGAGCAGTTCCGCTATCTCGCCCAGTACTACCGGAAAGCCTCCTACGGGAGGCTGGAGATCGTCGCCGACGTTCCGGAGACGGTTTTCGTCGCCCCCGAATCGATGGCTTACTACGGCGACAACGACTCGGCGACGGTCCGGCAGGCGGAGCTCTTCGCCGACGCGATCGAACAGGCCGATCCGCTCTTCGATTTCGGCGCCTACGACGGCGTCGTGGTGATCCACGCGGGCGTGGGGGAGGAGACGGACGTGAACGGCGATACGCCGGGGGACGTCTGGACCGCCTACCTCACCCGCTCGGATCTGGCGGAAGCCTTCGCCGATTCCGGCGCGGAGGACGCCTACCGGGGAATCGCCGCCGGGGACACCACCGCGGCGGGCGACACGATCTTTCTGGACCGCGGGGTGATCCTCCCGGAGAGCGATACCCAGGATGATTTTCCCCAGTGGCTCCTCGGGGTGGCGGCGCATATGACCGGCCGCCTTCTCGGCGCCCCCTCCCTCTTCGACACGGACTACGACGACGGCACTTCCTCCCAGGGGATCGGCAACTGGGGGATCATGGGGACCGGTCTCTACAACTCCGGCGGCATCCTCCCGCCGCATCCCTGCGCATGGGTGAAGGTCCGTCTCGGCTGGATCGAGCCGACGACGGTGACCCGGGACACGACGGTCCTCCTCCCGCCGTCGGAGCGGGCCGATTCGGAGCCGAGGATCGTCAAGATCCCGATTTCCGAGACCGAATACTTTTTGATCGAAAACAAACACAAGGACGAGAACGGCGACGGCGCGTTCAATTTCGACGACACCGACGGCGACGGGATTCTCTATCCCTTCCGGGATTCCTACGAGGGAGCGGAGTTCGACTGGTCTCTCCCGGCGGAGGGGAACGCCATCGGCTCCGGGCTTTTGATCTGGCATATCGACGAGACGGTGATCGCCCGGTCCGGCGACTTTCAGGAACGGAACGAGGTGAACGCCGACGCGCACCGGAAGGGAGTGGACCTGGAGGAGGCGGACGGGGTCCAGGATCTGGACGAATATCCGCGCAGTTACGACAACTTCGGTTCCCCCTTCGACGCCTGGTGGGTTTCCAACCGTTTCCTCTTCGACGGCGGCACATCCCCGTCTTCGGCCAACAACGCCGGCGGGCGAACCGGGATCGCGATCGAGGTTCTCTCCGAGGCCGATTCGCTCCTCATCGTGTCGATCCGCTTCGAGGAGCGCCCCGATGGGTGGAGCCTTCCGGCGCAACCGGGGACGCGGGCCGTGGGTCCTGCGGCGGTGTCCCCCCAGTTTTTCGGCTTTCCTCCGCTCTACGCTTTCGTCTATTACGACTCCGCGGCCGGAGCTTCGTTCGGCGACGTCCGTTCTTTCGAGGAGGGGGCCTCGCTCCAAGGTTGGCCCCTCGAAATCGGCGGACCGGTCACGGCCGGTTCCGTGCTTCTCCGGTCGGCGGACGAGGAAGAGTATCCGCCGGAATTGGTCGCTCCCCTCGATAACGGTACGGTCGCGAAGCTGACGGGCGGAACCGGAGGGATCGAGATCCTGGGTGAGGACGCCGGACCGGTGGACGCGCACTACCTGTGCGCCGCCGAACCTCTGGCGGAAGATCCCTGCGCCTGGGTCGTCTCCGCCGTGTCCCGCGGCGGAGAGACGGTTCTTTACAACCGAACCTCCGAGTCGGGCCCGATGGACACGATCGCCGTGCTCCCCGGAACCGCCACCGGTCCCGTCTCCTCCGGCGGCTTGGAATGCACGCCGGTCTTCTTCGCCGCCACCGACGCGCCTCTCGTTGCGGCCGTCTCCTATAATGGAGAACTCCTCTGGTCCGTCACCCCCGCAGCGACTCCGACGCCGGTCATCACCGTGTCGTATGTCGAGGAAGAGATCAAGGAGGGCATTTACCGGGGCGGCACCGCGTTCGTTTTCGCCGCGGGGAACAGGCTCCACATCCGCGCCGACGGCGTGGATTTCCCGGAAGAGCCGCTCCCTCTCGAGGGGAACGCCTCGGGCCCGCCCGCGGCGGGTGATCTGGACGGCGACGGCGTCGCCGAGATCGCCGTCGGCACGGACGAGGGCGTCCTCCACCTCTTCAACCGGACAGGCGCGCCCGCAACCGGCTGGCCCTTCCGGACCGGCGGGGACGGGATCGTCGGAACGCCGGCGATCGGCGATTTCGACTTCGACGGCGAACCGGAGGTCGTCTTCGGCACGGAAGGGGGGAACCTCTGGCTCCTCCGCTCCGGCGGCGAGCCGGAGGAGGGATACCCGGCGGCGCTGGGCGGCGCGCCCCAAGGGGGCGTCTGGATGGTCGCCGGCGAATACGAGAACGCCTGGCGGACGAACGTACTCGTCGTCTCCGGCCGGGGCGCGATGGACCTCCGCTTCTTTTCGGGTGTGAACCAACCGCGGATCGAATGGACCGGCTACCAGAACGGGAACGGCTTTGCAGGGCGGTACGCCGTCGGGCCCATACATCAGCCCTCCACCTCGGAGCTCCTCGTCGAGAAGGAGACATACGTCTATCCCAATCCGGCGGGGCGCGGCGGCGACGCGAGGATCCGCTACCGGGTGACCGCCCCCTGCCGCGTTTCGATCCGGATCTACGACATCACCGGTCGGATGCTCCGCGATTTCGGCGAGAGGGAGGTTCCCGCCGAAACGGGCGAGGCGGTCTGGGAGATATGCGGAGAAGCTTCGGGCCTCTATTTCGCCCGCGTCGAAGCGCGGGGGGAGGACCGGGAGGGGCGCAAGCTGATCCCCTTCGCGGTGCAGAAGTAACCGGCGGGACTGGCGTCGCCGGCGGATTTGTACGATAATCAGGGAGTACCGCGCGCGGCCGTTCCCCGAGCGGCGCGGAAACCCCCATCGAAAGGACGACGAGCATGCGAGCCACCGCCCTCGGACTTCTCTTTACTCTCGCCTTGGCGGCCCGTGCCGGGGCGGAGCCGGTGGGGCTCCGCACCCTGTTGATCGATCCGGGCGTCGCCGCCTCCGGGATGGGGTACGCCTACACCGCCGTGGCGGAGGACCCGAGCGCCCTCTACTGGAACCCGGCAGGCCTCGCCGGCGGGGAGCCGGGGCTCCGCGGTCTTCTGGCCCACACCGAGTGGCTGCTCGACGTCCGCCAGGAGTACGCCGCCGTCGTCTGGGGGCGAGGCGCCGACGCGTTCGCCGCCGGCATCAACGGTTGGTACGTGGGTGACATCGAACGCCGCGACAACGACCCGGTCGCCGAGCCGCTCGGCACCTTCGGCTACTACGACATCGTCGTCTCCCTCGCCTATGCCCGCGCCTTCGGACCGATCCGCGCCGGCGTGACCGCGAAGCCCTTCTACTCCAAAATCGAACTCGAGACCGCCCACGGCGTCGCCGCCGATTTCGGCGTCCTCTACGAAACGCCCCTCGCCGGGCTCACCCTGGGCGGCGCGGCGGCGAACCTGGGGAACAAACCGCACTACGTCGACGAGTCCTTCTCCCTGCCGGTGGATCTGCGCGGCGGCGCGGCGTGGCGCCACCGCTTCTCCGGATATCCCGCGTCGATCCTCCTCTCGGCGGAAGCGCGCAAGACCAAGGACGACGACACGCACGGCCACTTCGGCGCCGAGATCGGCCTGCAGGAGACGGTGGCGATCCGTTTCGGTTACAAGAGCGGGTACGACGAGGAGTCCTTCGCTTTCGGAGTCGGCGTGACGCGCGGTCCCTACTCGTTCCAGGTGGCGGTGGTCCCCTTTGAGTCGGATCTCGGCACGGTGAGCCGCTTCGCGCTCGGGATGCGGCGCTAAGTTAAGCCGCTTCGGCCGTTACTCCGCCGCGCGTTCCACCCGTCCGTTCTCTCCGCCTTCCCAGCGTTCGAGGGCGATCCGCCCGCCGGCGAGCCGCGCGTACGTGAAGCTCTCGATCCAGTCGCCGAGCAGGACCAACTCTCCCTCTTCGTAACGGAAATGATCCGCGTAGTGGATGTGCCCCATCAGCACACCGTCGAAACCCTCCCGGAGTTTTTCCCGCGCCTCCCGTTCCAGCGTGCGGTTCAGGATGAACTTCTTCCGGTTGGTGTGGGAGCGGGAGAGGTGGGAAGCCCAGCGGGCGAAAGGGACGCCCAGATCCGGGTGGATCAGATGGAAGAGGCGGATGGCGAGGGGGCTGCGGACGAGGCGGCGGAGAAAACGATAGCCGGGGTCGTGGCCGGCGGTCAGGTCGTCGCCGTGGGTGACGTAGAGGCGCCTCCCCTGCACGCGCAGGTCGAGGGGCTCCCGGCTCACTTGGATCCCCAGTTCGTCGGCGAAGAATCGGTCCAGCCAGTAATCGTGGTTGCCGGCGATGTAGACGACCCGCACGCCGGCGCGCACGAGGGCACCCAGCTCGGTCAGCACGAGCAGGTGCGGTTTGGGCACGACCTGCCGGTATTCGAACCAGAAGTCGAACAGGTCGCCCACGATGTAGAGTACGTCGGCGCCGCGCGCCGGGCCGCGGAGGAAAGAGAGAAACCTCTCGATTCTCCGCCGCTCCCCTTCCTCCCGGCTCGTCCCGAAGTGGGCGTCCGAAAGAAACAGCGCCGTCGCCGCCGTCTCCCGTTCCATTCGATAGGATTCCAATTTCCTCTCGCCTCGTTGTCGCCGCATGGTAGCATTCGCCCCGTAAAGGGGCAAAGGGTTTCCCCCGGCCGGCGGGAACGTCCGCGTCCGCGCCGGTGTGGATGAAGAGGAATCCGGAACGAGACCCTTGGGAGAGGAGGTGCGCATTGTACGAGGAACCGAAAGACCGGCCCGAGGACGCATCTTGGGAGGAGATGGAAGGAGAAGGGGATAAGCGTTTTTGGGGGAAGGTCCGCAAGGGAGTGAAGGAAGGGTATCAGTACGCCGCGGAGAAGACCGACCTCTACGCCAAGATCGGCGGGCGGCGGCTCGCCATCGTGGGGATCCACCGGAAGATCGACCGCGCCTACACCGAACTGGGCGAGCGGGTGTACGCTCTCTTCGCCGCGGGCAAGGGAGAAGGCGCGGCCGGCGACGCCGAGGTGAAGGAACTGGTGGAGAGGATCCGAGAGGCCGAGGCGGACCTGGCGAGCAAGGAATCGGAGATCGAGGAGATCCGCCAGGAGTTTCGGGAGAGGGCGGAGCGGGAAAAGGAGAAGGAAGAGGGGGGGGAATAACCGCCGCGCGGCGGTTCATCGCCCCGCCCCGAGCGGGAGGAAGGACGGGTTGGTCATGACGGGAGGGAAGAGGAGCCTGCGCACCTGGTTGGGCCGGGCCGGTTTCGTGGCGCTGGGCGTCGCATGCGGTTTGATTCTGTCGGCGAGTTGCGAGTGGTCCCCCTCCGGCGAGGCGGAGGACACCGGCTCCCTGGGCCGTTTCGTCGGCGCCCGCGAGACGGCGTCGCCCGCCCGGGGCGGGCTGCCTGTTCCGTATGTCGCCGCGGGAGGCGATTTCGCCTCCCCCTTCACTGCCGTGGCGGAGCGGGTCCTTCCCGCGGTGGTGAACGTCGACACGCGACGGCGTTTCGAGCATCCCGCCCTGCCGGGCCTCGATTTCTTCGGCGACATCCTCCCCGAATCGGACGGACCTTTCGACTATCCCTCCTCCGCCTCCGGGTTCGTTTTCGATGAACGGGGCTACGTCATCACCAACAACCACGTGATTCAAGACGCGGAAGAGATTCTGGTTCGCTTCATCGGCGGCGGAGAGCACGCCGCCGAGGTGGTGGGCGTCGACCCGAGCACCGACGTGGCGGTCCTCAAAATCAGCGGGGAGGGACCGTTCCCCTCTCTCCCGCTCGGTGATTCGGACTCGATCCGCGTCGGCGATTGGGCGATCGCCGTGGGGAATCCCTTCGGTTATCTGGAAGGGAGCCTCACCGTCGGCGTGGTGAGCGCCAAGGGGAGGAGCGATCTGAACATCGCCGGGGGCGGGCCGACCTATCAGAACTTCATCCAGACCGACGCGTCGATCAACTTCGGTAATTCCGGCGGCCCCCTCTGCAACATCCGGGGCGAGGTGATCGGCGTGAATACCGCGGTGAACACGACGGGCCAGGGAATCGGCTTCGCGATCCCCATCAACCTGGCGGCGCGGATCGCCGGCCAGCTGATGACCGACGGGCGGGTGGTTCGAGCCTACATCGGCGTCTATCCCCAGTCGCTCACGCCGGAGCTGATCGAGGGAAAGAAGCTCGACGTGGAGGGAGGGGTGCTCATCGGCCAGGTGGCGCCGAACACGCCCGCCGAACGGGCCGGCCTGGAACGGGGGGACGTGATCCTCGCCTTCGACGGCATTCCCATCCAAAACCTGAACCACTTCCGCATGCTCGTCGCCGACACGGAGGTGGGGCGCCGGGTCCGGGTGGACGTAGATCGGGACGGAGAGCGGCTTGTCCTGGACGTGACCCTCGCCGAGCGGCCGGACGTGTTCACCGCGGAGGAAGCCCGCGAGGAAGAGCTCTGGCTCGGTTTGGACGTGATCGATCCCTCCGAGGAGCCGGGAGCGGTGCGCGAGTTGGGACTCGAGGGAATCGCCGGCGCGCTTGTGGCGGGCGTGGAGCCGGGCGGTCCGGCCTGGGAGGCGGGCATTCGCGCCGGCGATCTCATCGTGGAGATGAACGACCGGGCGGTCGAGGGGATCGAGGACTACCGGGCGGCGGAAAGAGAGGCGCGGCGGAGCGACAAGCCGATCATCTTTCTTGTCCACCGGGACGGCTTCACCTCTTATATCGGTGTTCAACCGTAAAAAGACGAAATAGTTTTCGGGGGAGCGGCGGCGCCCGCCTCCGCTCCCCGGGTCAACCGGGAGCTCCGGCGCCTCTCGGGGAGTCCTGTTTTTTCTTGACACGATCTTCCACGCTCGGCTAGCTTCGGTCACGATTGAGCTGACCTTTGGATTTTACGGAGTTGCAATGGGTTTGCCGCGTTCCTGGACACGAAGATTCATCACCGACCGGATCACGCTGATGGTGATCCCCCGGGCGAGCCGACAGATCCATTCCTTCCGTATTCCGGTCGGGGCCGTGTACGGGGGGATGCTGCTTCTTCTCTCGGGCGTCTTCCTCACCGGCCACTCCCTTCTTCACTCCGCGGAACTCTCCCGATCCAAGGCGGAGGTCGTTCGGTTGTGCGACGAGAACGGCCGTCTCTCCGGCGAGTTGACGCAGGTGCGCGGTCGGCTCGACACGGTGACCGAGGATCTGGCCGCGCTCACCCGCTTCGAGGAAAAAATCCGAACCGTGGCCGCGTTGAATCCGATCGACGACGAGACGCGTCAGGTCGGTATCGGCGGTCCCGCCGTCGGCGGCCGGGCCGGCCTCCTCGCGGTCGACCCCGCCCTGAACGGTTCCGTCGCCGACGCGGAGGAGGTTCGCGACGACGTGGAAACCCTCGCCCGGCAGACCCGCCTCCTGCGCGAGAGCTACACCGAGGTGCTCCGCACGCTCGAGACGCGGCGCGAGGAACTGGCGTGTACCCCCTCGATCATGCCCGTCGAGAACTGCTGGCTCACGGACCGCTTCGGTTATCGCCACAGCCGTTTCACCGGGCGTCGGGAGATGCACTGGGGTCAGGACTTCTCCGCCCGCAAGGGGGAGCCGATCGTCGCGACCGCCGACGGCAAGGTGAGCTTCACGGGCCGGCGGGGTTCGCTCGGCCTGGCGGTGGAGATCGACCACGGCAACGGTGTCGTCACCCGCTACGGGCATTGCCATCGCGTTTTCGTGAAGGCGGGGCAGGAGATCGTTCGCGGCCAGGTGATCGCCGCCGTCGGCAGCTCGGGACGCTCGACCAATCCTCACCTCCACTATGAAGTGATCGTCGACGGCCGCAAGGTCGACCCGCTCCGTTATGTGATCCGCACCGATCTCTACCTGGACTGATCTTTCCGTTTTCCTTTCCGCATCGATCTTTTCCCACCGTCGATCGGGACGCGTTTTTGTATCTTCCTTGTAGTCGGAGAGGGGGCCGGCGCTTCAGGTCCCGTCGCAGAGAGCGGTCGCAACAGGCTGGAGGACCGGATTTTGACTCGGTCGTGTCCTTGACAGCTTCACACTCCTTTGGCACACTCCGGCGCGGGAAGGGGGATCGGGGATGAAGATCGTCAGCGCCTGTCTCGCCGGTGTCCGGTGCCGTTACGACGGTCTTTCGAAGGGCCGCGAGGAGTACGAGCGCCTGGTCGCCGGCGGGGGCGCCATTCCTCTCTGCCCGGAGCAGCTCGGCGGTCTGCCGACGCCGCGCGTGCCGTTGGAGATCGTCGGCGGCGACGGCGCCGACGTGTTGGACGGACGGGCCCGGGTCATCGACGCGGAGGGGAACGACCGGACGGAGGAGATGGTGCGCGGCGCGGAAGAGGCGCTGCGCATCGCCCGGCTGGTCGGCGCCGACGAAGCGATCCTGAAGGAACGCTCCCCATCCTGCGGCGTCCTCTCCATCGTCCGAAGCGGCGCGGCGATCCGGGGCGCCGGCGTCGCCGCGGCGCTGCTGATCCGCTCCGGGATCCCCGTCCGATCCGACGAGGAGGGGAGCCCGTGAAGCGAGCCTTCTTCCCCGCCGGGTTTCTTCTCGGCCTCCTCCTTCTCTCTCCCGTCGCGACGCGCGCCGATGGCCGTCTTCTGACCAACATCCGTTACTGGAAGGCGCCCGATTATGTCCGTGTGGTCGTCGATCTGAGTGGACCGGCCCCTTACACGCACCGCGTCCTCGCCGATCCCGACCGGATCGCCGTGGACATCAAGGACACGGGTTTCCGATCCGCCACGCGGAAGATCGCCGTCGACGATCCCCTCCTGACGGCGATTCGGATGAACGCCCTCGGGAACGGCGCGGCGCAGGTGGTGCTCGATCTCTCACGCCCCGCCCGTTATCACCTCTTCCGTCTCTCGCCGGTGGCGGGAAAGCCGCACCGGGTGGTGATCGACGTCTTCCGGGACCGAGCCGAAGCCGCGGAACCGGCCCCTTCCGGCGGCGTCCGTCGCGTCATCATCGACGCGGGGCACGGCGGCGAGGACCCCGGCGCGGTGGGGCTCTTCGGCCTGAAGGAGAAGGAGATCACGCTCGACATCGCCCGCCGCCTCGCCCGCAAGATGAACGCCCTCCCCGGCTACGAGGCGGTGCTCACCCGGGACGGCGACTATTTCATCAGCCTCCGGGGGCGGACCGAAATCGCACGCCGCCGCAAGGGGGATCTCTTCATCAGCCTACACGCCAACTCGGCCCGCTCCGCGCGCGCCCGCGGGTTCGAGGTTTTCTTCCTCTCCCTGGGGGGCGCGACGGACAAGCTCGCCCGGGAGCTGGCGGACAAGGAGAACGCGGCCGACATGATCGGCGGCGTTCCGCCGGGCGCCGAGGAGGAGGTGATCTCCATCCTTTTCGATTACCTCCAGGAGGAGGGGATGCGGAAAAGCGAAATGCTCGCCGAAGACGTGTACAATACTTTTCGTGACGATTCGGATTTCGATCTGCGAAACGTGAAACAAGCCGGTTTCGCCGTCCTGAAGTCGATGGAGATTCCGGCGATTCTGGTGGAGTTGGGTTTTCTCTCGAACCGGACCGACGCGGGGAACCTGCGGAAGGAGGCGTTCCGGGAGAAGATCGCCGGCCTCCTCTCGCGGGGAGTCGAAGCGTACTTCGAAAGAGAGGACCCGGAGAGGACCCGTTTCCACACCGTCCGGGAGGGGGAGACCGCCTGGAGCATCGCCCGCCGGTATCGGGTGGACGTGAACGCCCTCCTCACCCGGAACAACCTGGCGCCGGGGTCGGTCCTTCCCGTCGGGAAGAGGCTCCGCATCCGATAGGCCGCCGATGACGCTCGAAGGATTTTTAAAGAAATGGCGGGGGGGGAAGTGGGAACCTTCCGCCGCGCTGGTCTACGGAGACGAGGAACTCGGCGTGGGCGAGACGACGGAGAGGATCCTCTCCGTCCTGGAGGTGGGGGGCGCGAGCCGTATCCGCCTGGAGGGGAAGCGGCTCGACGCTTCCGCGCCGGCCGACGAACTCTCTCAGATGAGCCTTTTCGCGGAGCGGCGGGTCGTCCTGCTGGACGGTCTTCCCGACGAGGCCGCGGCGGTCGACGATCTGGTCGCCCGGGTCGAGGGCGAGCCGGCCCTCTTCCTGCTGATCCGTCATCGCGGTTCGGTGGACCGGCGCCGGCGTTGGTTCAAACGGATCGCCGCGGGCGGCGCCGTCTTTCCCTTCGAGGCGGTGAAGGACCGGGACATGCCGGATCGGATCCGGGAGAGGGCGCGGCTCCTCGGCCTGGACCTCGCCGTCGGGGAGGCGCAGGCGTTGGCGAGCCGTGTCGGCACGGACCTGCTCACCGCGCGGAACGAGCTGGAGAAGCTGAGGCTCTACATCAGCCCCCGGACGGAGGTGCGCGCCGCCGACGTGGAGGCGGTGGTCGGCCGCTCGCGGGACACGATCCTCTATGAGATCACGGAGGGGATCTCCCGCCGGGACCGCGCACGAGCCCTTTCGGACCTCAAGGATTTGATGCGCCAGGGAATCGCCCCCGGCGCGATCCTCTCCCTTCTCGGCAGGGAAGTCCGGTTTCTGCTGCAGGCGAAGATCCTTCTGGGCGAGGACCCGGCGATGCGCGCCGCCTCGCGCAACTACAACGCCCTGCAGAGGCACCTGCGGGAGGGGCTCGCCGCGGAGACCCGGGAGCGCTTCGGCTCGGATCGGGAGAACCTTCTCGGCAAGCATCCTTACGTGATCTTTCTCCGGTTCGGACAGGCCTCCCGTTTTCGAGAGGAGGAACTGCTCGGCCTGCTTCGCGCCCTTTCCCGGGCGGACCGTAAGGTAAAGAGCGGCGCCGGCGAGCCGGAGACGATCCTCTTCACGGCGGTGGCCGCCGCTTCGGGGGACGGTTCGTGAGCATGGGGATGGAGAGGATCCGGAGCGGTCTTCGCGACAGGATCGCGGCGGGAAACATGGCCCACGCTTTTCTTCTCCTCGGGCCCCGCGGGTCGGACAAGAGAGAGACGGCGCTCTGGATCGCCCGGGCGGCCGTCTGCGAGGGCGATGCCGGGGAAAGGCCGTGCGGAGCCTGCGAGGCGTGCCGCTCCTTCGGCGCCCTTTCCGACCTCGATCTCCGCGTGCTTCGTCCGGTGGACCGTCCGGTCTGGGTCTCCCGGGAATCGTTGGAGCGCCGCTTTCCCGGCGGAGACCTGATCGAAGGGCTCGGTTCGCTTCTGGAGGGGCGCTTCCTCCTTCCCCCTCTCCCTTCCCCGGATCGCCGGCGCCTGATCCCTCTTCGCGTCGACCCGTCGGCGCTCTTCAAGAAGGGGCGCGCCGCGGCGCGGGCGGACCGGTCGGCGCTGGAGCGCCGAATCGAAACCTCCGGTCTCGAGGAGGGCGGGCGCGCCTTTCTGCGCGAGTTGTTGCAGACCGCCTTCTCCGTGGAGTGGTATCTTTCCAGCATCGGGATCGGCCACCTCACCGATGCCTCCGCCTCCGTCACGAAAGGGGAGGTGCCGGTGATCCCCTTCGTTTCCCGCAAGCCTTCCGCCCGGCGGTGGAAGGTCGTGATCTTCGAGGAAGCGGAGAGGATGACCGAGGCGGCGCAGAACGCCCTGCTGAAGACGCTGGAGGAACCGCCGGACGACTCGCTCCTCCTGTTGACCGCATGCCGCCGCGAGGGGCTTCTCGACACGATCCGGTCCCGTTGCGAGCTGATCCGGATGCCCCCCCCCACGGCGGAGGAGTCGGACGCGGCGAGGGACCGTTACTTCATCGGTCTCTCCGAGGAGGAATGGGAGGCGCTCCTTCTGTTCGCCGAAGGGGTGCCCGGTCAGGCGGCGGAGATCGATCCGGAACGCTTCGTCGCCGAGCGCCTGGAGGCGCGCGCGCTTCTCGTCGCGGCCCGTCGCGGCCCGATGGATGCGTTCTTCCCGGCGTTGGAGAAATGGGCGGGCGTCCCGGAGGAGACGCAGGAGGAGACCCACTTGGCGGCGGCGCGCCGGCTCTCCCACGTGCTTCTTCTCGCCCGGGACGAAGCGCGCCGCGCCGACGACGGGACGGAGCGTTTCGAAGCGGCGGAGCGCGTTTTCCGGTGCGCCCACCGGGCGATGCTCGCCGCCCGGCCGGGGGCGAATCTGCGCCTGCTCCTGGAGGAGTTCGGCGCCGAGTTGTGGCGCGCGGAGGCGCCTCTTCGGGGAGGGAACCCGTCATGATCCGAGTCACGCGGAACCTGGGCATCAAAGTGGTCGCGTTCCTGATCACCGGCGTGCTCTGCCTGAACGCGGAGACGGAGAGGATGGTGGAGGTGGAGACCGACGTGCCGGTCACCTATATCAACCTTCCCGACTCGCTCGTCCGGATGGGCCCCGCCCCCGAAAAGGTTCGTGTGCGTACCATATTCAACCGCCGGTTTTGGCAGAGCCGCCCCGATTACCTGGTCGCCGAGATCGACCTCTCCCGCGCGCGCCGGGGGACGCAGCGATTCGCGGTCACTCCGAACGCGGTCCGCATCCCGCCGGACCGTAAGGCGCGGGTCGTGGACGTGCTCGACCCCTTCCGAATCCCCCTCACTTTCGACCGCAAGGTGCGCGCCCGCGTTCCCGTGGCTCCCACCCTGGAGAAGGAGCCGGCGGCGGGGTTCGTCGTTTACGGCACGCCGGTCACCGAGCCGGACCGGGTGATGTTGATCGGTCCCGAGTCGGTCTTGGAGGGAATCGACCGGGTGGAGACCCTTCCGGTCGATCTCTCCGGCGCCGAGGCGGACATCCGCTTCCTTTCGGTGGTGGACGTGAGCCCGTGGGAACAGGTGCAGAGCGATCCCGCCCAGGTGGAGGTTCTGGTCGACCTGGAACGGATCGAGGACAGGATCCTTCTGAAGCGACCGGTACGGACCGCCCCGCGCTATCGCGTGTCGCTGGAGCCGGACTCGCTCGATCTGGTGGTCCGCGGGCCGACGGCGGCGCTCGAGAGGATCCGGGAATCGGTGGTACGCCTCTACATCGACCTCTCCAAGGTGTCCGACGGCGCCCACGTCTATCTCTCCGAGATCGCCGAGGGGAACGGAATCCGTTTCTATCCCCGGCAGGTGCGCTCCGGGATGGGCGAAGGGGACACCCTCGCCGTGCCGCCGGAAGAGGGCGATCCCGCGGGGAGCGGCTCGCCGGAGCTGCTCGGCGAGGTGCAGAACCTTCCCGATTTGGTCGTCCTGGTCGACTTTTCCCCCAAGATTTTCACCGTGCGACGGGGGGGGAGCTAGGCTTGGCGCGGATCCTCGGCATCGAATCCTCATGCGATGAGAGTTCGGCGGCGGTGGTTTCGGATGGACGGACCATCGAGTCGCAGATCGTTCTCTCGCAAGACGTGCATCGGATTTACGGCGGCGTGGTTCCCGAACTCGCCTCGCGGGAGCATATCCGCACGATCGGTCCGGTGATTCGCCGCGCCTTGTCGGACGCCGGGGCGGAGCCGCGCGATCTGGACGGCGTGGCGGCCACGGTCGGTCCCGGCCTGATCGGATCGCTGGTGGTCGGGCTCTCCGCGGCCCGCTCCATCGCCTGGCGCCTACGGATTCCTCTGTTGCCGGTCCATCATTTGGAGGCGCACCTTTACGCCGTTCGGCTCGCCCACCCGGACCGGCCCTTCCGTTTCGTCGCGCTCGTCGTTTCCGGCGGTCACACCTCGCTCATCCACGTGCTCGGCGAGGGGCGCTACCGCCTTCTCGGCAGGACGAGGGACGACGCGGCCGGCGAGGCTTTCGACAAAGTCGCCAAGATGGCCGGCCTCCCCTATCCGGGCGGACCTTTGGTGGACCGTCTCGCGGAAAAGGGGAACCGGGAGCGTTTTCGCTTTCCCGTGGCGCGCCTCGAGCCGGAGACTCTCGATTTCAGCTTCAGCGGCGTGAAGACGGCGGTCCGCTACGCGATCCGGGACGATCCCTCTCTCATTACCGAGGAGAACCTGCCGGACCTGCTCGCCTCTTTCCAGGAGGCGGTGGTCACTCCCCTGACGGAGAACACCCGAAGAGCCCTCGATCGGACCGGCGAGCGCCGAATCGCGATCTGCGGCGGCGTGGCGGCGAACGGGCGGCTTCGCGAGTCGATCCGCGCCCTCGGTGAGGAAGAGGGGGCGGAAGTGCTGATCCCGCCGCCGGATCTGTGCACCGACAACGCGGCCATGGTCGCCGCCGCGGGGGAGGAAGCCCTGCGCGCCGGTCGCCTCGCCCCGATCGACCTCTGCGCCTCGGCGGATCTGCCGCTCCCCTACGTGGATTGATCGGCGCCGGGCGCCGCAATTCGCGGGACCCTCTCGCAATCCGCAAGAGGGATCGGTCTCCACGCGCCGCGATCCGCCCCTCTTCGCCCGCCCCCGACGGGGACATTTTGACCAATCCGTTCGTTTTTTAATCACCCTTCCACTCGATCTTCCGCAACTCCTTTCATGGCATATCTCTTGCGATTCGGCCCGTATGGAGCGCCGCCCCGGCCGGGCGGATTGCGGGGAAGGACGTCACTCTCACTGACGGGCTTTCGAGAGAGAGGGTACGGGTTTGGTCGATTCGACGAAAAAAGAGAAAGTTCTCGTTGTGGATGACGAGGAATCCATCCGCAGGATCACCGCCGCCCACCTGAAGAGAAGCGGGTACGAGGTGGTTCTCGCCTCCAACGGGCGCGAGGGCCTGGAGACGGCCAAGGAGGTCCTTCCGGACCTGATCCTTCTGGATCTGATGATGCCGGAGATGGACGGTTATTCGGTGGCGCGCAGTCTGCGGGCCGATTTCGCGACGAGCCAGATCCCGATTATCATTTTAACCGCCAAGTTCACGCTGGACGACAAGATGGCCGGCCTCGAGGTCGGGGCGAACGACTACATCACCAAACCCTTCGCCGTGGCCGAACTGCTCGCGCGGATCCGGACCGTTCTCAATTGGAGCAAGCAGCAGCGGTCCGCCAACCCTTTGACCGGGCTCCCCGGGAACGTCTCCATCGAAGAGGCGCTGGAGAAGAAGATCCAGAGCGGAGATCCCTTCGCCGCGGTCTACGTCGATCTCGATAACTTTAAGGCATATAACGACTACTACGGCTATTCCCAGGGTGACATGGCGATCCGTGAGATCGCGGGCGCCCTGGTGCGCGCCTGCCGCGCCGAGGGGGACGGCTCGGAGTTCGTCGGCCACATCGGCGGCGACGACTTCATCTTCTTCGCCTCGCCGGACCGCGCGGAGACGATCTCCCGGTTCGTGATCGAGGAGTTCACCAACAGCCTGCAGAAGCTGATTCGTCCCGACGATTTGAAGCGTGGCTACATCGAGGTGGGGGGGAGGACCGGCGACATCAAACAGTTCCCCCTTCTCTCGGTGACCCTCGCCATGGTGACCAGCGACCGGCACCAGATCGAGCATGTCGCCCAGGTGGGCGACATCGCTTCGGAGGTGAAACAGTACGGCAAGTCCATACAGGGGAGCGTGCTGGTCCGCGACCGGCGGCGGGAGAATCTCCCTCCCGTGGTGGCCGGCGGCCCCGAGGACGTCGAAAAGGAGGGGGAGGCGTGCTAGAGGGACGGGATCCGATCGCCGCTCCGTCGGTGTTGGTGGCGGAGGAGAACGCCGCGCTGCTCGCGCTGATCGTCCGGACGCTCGAACGACACGGCTACCGCCCGATCCCGGCCTGTTCCGGCGGGGAAGCGCTCCGGCTCGCGGGGCGGGAGCATCCGGACCTCATCCTCATGGACATGGCCTTACCGCTCCGAGACGGCTACGCCCTCGCCCGCGCGCTCGCGCGCGACCCGAACACGAGGGGCATTCCGATCATCGCATTTCAGGCGCCCGAGGGGGGCGGACCGGCCCGGCGAGGGCCGGGGCGCGCGCTCCGGGCTTTCGACGAGAGACGACTCCTGCAGCAGATGGATCGCGCCCTCGGGGGGCGCCGGGTAGGCGCCGGCGACCGGGCCGGTCTTTGGTCGTAGGAGAGGAGGTGGAACGGTTTTGAGCAAGAAGATCCTGATCGTCGATGACGAGGTGTACATCCTGCACATTCTCGACTTCAGTCTCGGCGCCGAGGGGTACGAAGTGATCACCGCGGCGGACGGGGAGGAGGCGATCGAGCGCGCGAAGAAGGAGAAGCCGGACCTGGTGGTGCTCGACATCATGATGCCCAAGGTGGACGGCTTCGAGGCGTGCCGCCGGCTCAAGGCGGATTCGGACACCAGCGCGATCCCCGTGATTCTTCTCACCGCCAAGGGGCGCGAAGTGGACCGTCGAATGGGCATGGAAGTGGGCGCCGACGATTACATCGTAAAGCCCTTCAGCCCGAACAAGCTGATCGAGAAGATCGGCAGCTTCCTCAGCGTGTAGGGAGGTAGGCGGCGCGGGAGCGCCCGGGGAGAAGTCGATGCCGGAGCCGACGAGCCATACGGCGCAGGCGGCGCTTCTGGAGGCGGAACCCTCCGGCGGCGGATGGATCGCCACGTTCCAGGAGAACCTGGGCGCCCTGGCGGACCTGCATCGCACCCGCTCTCCGGGACGCGACGGGGATACGGAGGAGGTGGTCTGGGCTTCGGTGGAGGCGCTGATTCGCGTGACCGGCGCGGACGGCTGTTCCGTCACCCTCGCCGAGGGGAACGTGGAGATGCTCGTCTCCCGGAACGGCGCGGGCGCGGACCGGCACACCCACTTCCGGGACACCATGGCCGCTCGGGGGACGCTGGGACACGCGGCAATCCGCGAGCGCGAGCCGCGGACCGTCATCCGCTGGAGGGGGGACCTGTTCCACCACTACCCGGAGGCGGTTCACAGGGGCGGGTTCGAATCGATCGCCTGTTTCCCCGTGGAAGCCCGGGGCCGTTCCCTGGGGGTGCTTACCTTTTACTACCGAAGTCCCCGTGATTTCACGCGAACGGACAGTGATTTGGGGAGGGTGCTCGCCCAGACGGTGGCCTTCGCCGTGGACAACTCGCTCCTTCTCGCCGAGGGGCGCCAGAACATACTGAACACCGTGCAGGCCCTCGTCCGTTCCCTGGAAGCGAAGGATTCGCAAACGTCCTATCACTCCCTCCGGGTGACCCAGTACGCGACCCTGATCGCGGAGCAGATGGGGTTGGACGAGGGGATGATCCGAACCGTTCAGTACGGCGCCATGCTTCACGACATCGGCAAGATCGGGATCGTGGGACAGATTCTGAACAAGAAGGGGAAGCTCACCGAAGAGGAATGGGCGGTGGTGCGAACCCATCCCCTGATCGGCGCGCGGATCGTGGAGACGGTGGATTACCTGGCCGGCGCCGTGCCGGTGGTGCGTCACCACCACGAGTACTTCGACGGCTCCGGCTATCCGGACGGGCTCTGCGGCAAGGAGATCCCCCTCGGCGCGCGGATCGTCTCCGTCCCCGACTATTACGACGCCCTCACCTCCGATCGGCCCTATCGCGCCGCCCTCCCCCACGACGAGGCGATCGACGGCATCCGCGGGCGGACAGGAAAGATATTCGACCCCGAAATCGCCGAGATCTTTCTCGCCGTCCACGGCGGAGTTCCCTCTCGCTGATGCGTTCCGCGCCGATCTTCCCTTCCCCGTAGGTTTCTCCGCTGCTATACTCCCTCCGCGTTCGCCCGCGGGCTCGCGACCGCCCCCATCCCTACGGAGTCGAAGGTGTCCCGCTTCGTCATCGTTGCCGTACCGGTGCCCACGCGCCGGACTTTTACCTACCGCCTTCCCGAGACGCTCGACGCCGGCGATCCGGTCGGCCGTCGCGTACTCGTCCCCTTCGGCCCCCGCCGCATGACCGGTCTCGTCGTCGCGCTCGCCGACGGTCCCCCTCCGGTGGAGGCGAAGGATGTCCTCGACGTGCTCGACGAGGGACCGATCCTGGAAGGACCTCTCTTCGAACTGACCCGTTGGATCGCCGACTACTACCTCGCCCCTTGGGGGGAGACGCTCCGCGCCGCCCTTCCGGTGGGCCGGATGCGGCGGAGCCGGCGCGTCGCCACGGCGACCGGAGGAGGGGAAGATCCCGCCGGCGAACCCTTTCTGCGTGAACTGGAGGACGCGATCCGCGGGAAGGGGGGCGCTCCGGTGGAGGCGTTGGTCAAGCGGTTCGGATCCCGCGGGAAGGTCGAGGGCGGGCTCGCGCGGTTGGAGTCGCTCGGCCGCGCGGAGGTGCGGGCGGTGCTCGAGCCGGGGCCGGCGGCGGACCGGACCGAGAGCTGGGTCGAGATCCTCCCCGAAGGGGCCGCCGAGGGGGCGGAAGAGAAGCTTCGTAAGAACGCGATCCGGCAGATCGAGTGTCTTCTCCATCTGCGGGCGAAGCGCCGGGCGCGCCGCGCGGAAATGCGCGCCCGCTTCGGCGGCGCCGCCGACGCTCTCGTCGGGAAGGGATTCGCGCGGATCGTGGAGGAGGAGATGGTCCGCATCGCCGAAGGCGGCGCTCTTCCGAGCCGATACGACCCGGACCGTCCCCTCACGCCAGAGCAGGAGGCGGCGCTCGCGCCGCTCCTCCCCGCGATCCGGGAAAGACGTTTCGAGGCGCATCTCCTCCACGGGATCACCGGATCGGGGAAGACCGAGGTCTATCTGCGCGCCGCCTCGGAGACGCGCGCCGCCGGCCGGACCGTCCTCGCGTTGGTGCCGGAGATCGCCCTCACGCCGCAGACGGTCGGCCGCTTTCGCGCCCGCTTCGGCGATGAAGTGGTGGTGCTTCACAGCGCCCTCTCGCCGGGGGAGAGACACGACACTTGGCGCGAGATCCGTCGCGGCCATTTCCCGGTCGTGGTCGGCGTCCGCTCCGCCCTCTTCGCCCCTCTCCGGAATCTAGGACTCATCGTGGTCGACGAGGAGCACGACACCAGCTACAAGCAGGGAGAGTCCCCCCGCTACCACGGGCGGGACATGGCGGTGGTGCGCGCCAAGCTGGAAGGGGTGCCGATCCTGCTCGGCAGCGCCACGCCGAGCGTGGAGTCGATCTGGAACGTACGTGACGGCAAGTACCGGCTCGCCGTTCTCCCGAAGCGGATCCACGACCGTCCTCTGCCGCGAATCGAGGTCGTTGACCTGGCCCGTGTGCCGTACAAAGAGAGGATCGGAGCGCTCTCCCCCCGCCTGGTCGAGCGGATCGGCGAGACCCTCGGCCGGGGGGAGCAGGCGATGCTTTTCCTCAACCGGCGCGGCTACGCCCCCTTCCTGCACTGTCCGGACTGCGGCCACGTCCCGCGCTGCGCTCATTGCGAGGTCGCCTTCACCTTTCACCGCGTGGAGTCGGTGCTCCGTTGCCACTACTGCGGCGTCGAGAAGGAGCCTCCGACGGTCTGTCCGGAGTGCGGCGGGGCGCGGATCGGCTACCGGGGGATGGGAACGCAGAGGGTGGAGGAGGATTTGCGCGGCGCTTTCCCGAGCGCGCGAATCGGACGCATGGACCTGGACACCACCCGCAAGAGGGACTCGGCGCGCCGAATCCTCTCCGATTTCGCCGGCGGGGGGATCGACCTCCTTCTCGGGACACAGATGATCGCCAAGGGGCATCACTTCCCCGGCGTGTCCCTCGTCGGCGTGATCCTCGCGGACACGGCGCTCCACCTTCCCGATTTCCGGGCGGGGGAGCGAACCTTCCAGCTGCTGTTGCAGGTGGCCGGCCGGGCCGGGCGGGGGGACAGGGAGGGGGAAGTGGTGATCCAAACCTTTCACCCCCGGCACTATTGCATCCGCGCCGCGATCCACCACGATTTCGACGCATTCGTGGAACGCGAGCTGGCGGACCGCCGGGAGCTTCGATACCCTCCCTTCTCGCGGATCGTGGCGCTCACCTTTCGGGGAAAGCGGGAGGGGAGCGTGCGCGGAGCCGCCGCCCGTTTCCGCGGCGCCCTCTCCTCCGACGGCCGAATCACTCCGATGATTCACGAGATCCTCGGCCCGACGCCGGCGCCGATCACCAAGATCCGGGACCGGTTCCGCTGGCGCTTGATGATCAAAGCGAAGACGGAGCGGTGGCGCGCCTTCCGCGAGGTCCTGGCCGCCCATCTGGACGCCTTCCACGGCCGGAGAGGAGGGGGGCGCGCGGAGGTGGTGGTGGACGTGGACGCGCAGGACTTATTATAGATCCGCCGCCGTGGCGGACTTTCTCACCAGCTTACACGCACCCTTTCCCGTTCACGTACACGAAGAAAGATCGAAATCGAAATCGAAATCGAAATCGGATTCCCCCTTCCCCCACCGGTCTCTCTTCGGGGCACGGTCCGGATGCTTTGCATCCTCCCTCTTCTCGCTCGCCGACCCACCTCCGCCCGCCCCGATAAGCTCGACAGATTC